>DASZQE010000472.1:0-2390 GCA_035550175.1 Phycisphaerales bacterium
GCACGCCCGCTGCATAAAACGGCAGCTCTCCCATCAGGCAGATCCCGCCGATGTTCTTCTCCAGGGCAGCGCTCAGCAGCACGCCGTTCAATCCGCTGATCTGCCCGTCCTTCAGCATCGTCACGCCGCTCGCCCGCAATCCCGCCAGAAGTTGCGGATCGCTCGTCACGCCGAACGCCCGCGCATCCGCCGTCGGGTGCATCTGCGATGCCATCGCCGCAAACGTGAACACTCTGCTCACCCCCTTGCTCATCGCGTGTTCCATCACCCGTCGGCACAGCGAATACCCGCCGCTCGCCGGCTGCGCCTCCCCGATGAACAACAACAAATCCTTTCCCTCCGGGTTCGGATTCTTCCACTCAAAAAACATGCACCTCGGCAACTGCCCCGGCCGCGCCAATCCGTCGCTCACCTCCACGTGAGGCGACTCGAACAAATCCTGCACCGGCAGCTCCAGCGTCAGCCCCGCCTCCAGCTTCACCACCATGTACCCCGTCGCTATCACCCCCACGTTCCCCATCCCCGGCCACGCCGCCACCAGCCACGTCTCCTTCTTCTTTCCTGATTCCGTCTCCGCTTCTGTCTCTTGCGCGTTCTCTTTCGCCATCTCGTCCGCCATCACAACCTCGCTCTCAAACCCCCCGTCTCAATCATCAATCATAGTCCGCCTCCAATTCTCAAGGCGCATCGCTTCACCGATGCATTCGCTTCCTCTCATCTTGTCCCCCTATTGCCTACTGCCTATGGCCTATGACTCCTCGCCTTCTCTTCTCCTTGCCTCTGTGGTGATTCTTTTCCGCTGTCCCTACAGCTTCTCCCCCAACTCATAAAAACTCCCACCCGCGTTCCTCAGCTTCCCCTGCCGCACCAATTCATCCCACACCTCCTTCGGGTACTCCCTCGGCGGCATGATCGCTGCAATCTCCGACTTCCTTCCCCCCGTCATCGCGCGGTTCCCCAGCCTCGACTCATCATCCAGCTTCGTCAGTTTGAGCCGCTTCCGAAACGCCTTCATCGCGCTCTTCAGCATCTCCGTCGTCACGATCACCCCCCCGCCGCTCGCATTCTGTACCGCCTTGCCCTCATTCTTTTCTGCCGCGACATTCGCATCCGTCTGCTCACGCACCACTCCGCTTGCTCGCATTCCTTCATGTCCACTTGTCACATCGTCCTTATCACCGCTTGGCGCCTGCGATTTTACTGAGGGGGGGCGCTTCGCGTCCTCCTGCAAGTCCCCCACCAATTTCGCCAGCCCCGTCACGCTCCGGATCGAAATCACGTTCGCAGCCCGCGAATCTCCCGGCGCAATCTTTTCCAGCGCATTTCGCGCCTGCTGCCACAGTTTCGTGTTCTTCCCGCCGTCAATGTAGATGTCGCTGGCGATCTCCCCCAGCCGCTGCAGCGCGATCGTGTCGATGTTCTCGTAATACCTGCGTATCACTCCCTGTTGATACTTCGTGAATCCTGTTCCGCTTTCGGACATGGGCATGCCTCCAGTCCCATCCTATCCGCCGCCCGCCGTATCGGGTTCCATCCACCCTGCAACAGGCTTTCACGCCCGTGTTTCCTGCTATTCTTCGCCGTTGATGGATTCTCCGCCCATCCTCATCCGCAACCTCTTCAAACGTTATCGCGACCTCACCGCGATCAACGATCTCACCTTCCACGTCAACGCCGGCCAGGTGCTCGGCCTCGTCGGCCCCAACGGCGCCGGCAAAACCACCACCATGCGCTGTGCCTGCGGAATCATCCCCGCCACTTCCGGCTCTATCGCCATCACTGGCCACGATCTCGCTCTCGACCCAATCGCCGCCAAGCGCGATTCCGCCTTCGTCCCCGATGACCCGCACCTTTTCGAAACCCTCACCGTCTGGGAGCACCTCAGGTTCACCGCCGCCGCTTATCGCGTTCCGGATTGGCAGCCTCGCGCCGACTCGCTCCTCACGCAATTCGAGCTCACCGAAAAGAAAAACACCATCGCCCAGGAACTCTCTCGCGGTATGCGCCAGAAGGTCGCCATCTGCTGCGCCTACCTGCATCAGCCCCGCGCCATCTGGCTCGATGAACCCCTCACCGGCCTCGACCCGCGCGGCATCCGCACGATGAAAGATTCCATCCGCCGCATCGCTGCCGATGGCTCCGCCGTCATCATCAGCTCCCACCTCCTTTCCCTAGTCGAAGACATCTGCACCGATCTGCTCATCCTTCATCGCGGGCAACTCATGTTCTTCGGCAGCATGACCCAGGCAAGCGCCGACCGTAAAGCCAACGGCGACGCAACGCTTGAAGACTTTTTCTTTCGTCTAACCGAGGGCGCAGCTTCCGCACACATCACGCCCCCGCCTCAGGTTCAACCCCCCATTCCCCTCTCGTGATCGATCCCTCGCTCA
>DASZQE010000473.1:0-8285 GCA_035550175.1 Phycisphaerales bacterium
CGAGCAGCGCAGCACCCGGCGGCGCGTGGCCGTGAAGGTGGTGGGCGGCGAAGGCGGAGCCAACAGCGTGACGAGCGAAATGCGCCGACGATTCGAGCGCGAAATCGAAGTTGTCGCCGGTCTTCGGCATCCGCACATCGTGTCGGTGTACGACAGCGGAATGACTGCGGATGATGATCATCTGCTGTATTTCGTGATGGAATATATCGAAGGCCAGGCGCTTGCCGATGTGTTGCCGACCAGCGCCCAGGCGGCTCAAATGCGACGGCGGGATCTGATGACCCTGATGGCGGACGTGTGCGATGCAGTCCATCACGCACACCAGCGCGGCGTGATTCACAGAGATCTGAAGCCGAGCAACATCCGCATCGACCGCGAAGGTCGGCCGCACGTGCTGGATTTCGGTCTTGCGAAAGTACGCGGCGGAACGGAGGCCGCAGAACGCCTCAAAGTCACGCGAACCGGAAGCGGCGAGTTCATGGGTTCGCTCCCGTGGGCAAGCCCGGAGCAGGCCCGCGGAAAAATCGATGAGGTGGATGTTCGCAGCGATGTCTACGCCGTCGGCGTCATGTTGCATCAGGCGCTCACGGGTCGATTTCCCTATTCCGTCGATGGCGCGCTGCGCGATGTGCTCGAAACAATTGTGAACGTCCAGCCCGAGCATTCTTCAACCATTGATTCATCAATTGATCAGGACTTGGAAACAATCGTTCTGAAATGTCTCGCGAAGGAACCGGCGCGCCGGTATCAGTCGATGGGCGAAGTGGCCGCCGACCTGCGGCACTGGCTTGCGGGTGAAGCCATCCAGGCTCGCCGCGACAGTGCCTGGTACACCATGCGCAAGAACATGCGGCGCTATCGAGCCGCGGGAATCGCCGCCGCACTGGTCGTCGTGGCGCTGGCCGGCGGTCTGGCCGCAACACTCTGGCAGGCGCGCGAAGCCGAGCGACAGCGTGTCCTTGCGCAACAGCAATCCGAAGAAGCCATTCGTCAGCGTCAATTGGCCGATGATCGCGCGGAAGACGCGAACGCACAAAGAAAAATCGCCCAGGATCAGACCGAAGAGGCGAATCGACAGCGAAAACTTGCAGAAGACACGGCACATGAGGCCCAGCATCAGAAGGATATCGCGGAACGCCGTTTCAGGGACGTCCGCGACCTGGCTCACAGTTTCATGTTCGATTTCTACGATCAGCTCGAGCCCCTCGCCGGTTCGCGTCCAGCACGAGAAATGCTCGTCTCCACCGCGCTCAAGTATCTCGAAGAGCTTTCAAGCGAGGCTGATGAGCCGGAAATACTTGAAGAACTCGCGGCCGCCTACCAGCGAGTCGGTGACATGCAGGGCAATCCCTACCAGGCAAACCTCGGGGACACGACCGGCGCTCTGAAAGCGTACGAAACCGGCTTGTCGCTTTTGCGGCGATACACCACGTTGAAGCCTGAAGATCTCGACGGGCAACGGCGTCTGGCCCAGTTGATTCTGGCTCGCGGCGACGCGCAGATGTGGCTCGGCGCATTAACCGATACGAATGCAAGTTATGCCGAAGCGAAAGGCATTCTTGAGCCGTTGATGGCTCGTAAGAACGTGCCCGGTGTTCGCGAGGAATTGCTCTCGCTGTACGTGAAATCAGCAGATCTGAACGTCCGGCAGGGCCGATCCGCCGATGCTGAACAATCCTTGCGAAGCGCGTTGCCGATTGCGGAAGAGCTGGTGAGCGAAAAACCTGATGACATCCGTGTGCAAACGAATCTTTCGACAGTCACAGGAAAGCTCGGAAATGTTTTGGCGGACAGCGGCCATATCCAGGAAGCGCTGCCGTTTCACAGGCAATCGTTGAACATTGCCCGTGCGCTCAGCGATGCGCATCCCGAGAGTCTTCCACTGAAGCGATCATTAAGTCTGGGGCTGAACCAGGTTGGCGGCACGCTCGCATCGCTTGGAACCACCGACGAAGCCATGAAGTGTTACGAAGAGTCGCTGAAGATCGCGGAAGAGATATATGCCGCGGATCAACGCAATGTTCTGGCTGCAAGCGATGTGACGTTCACATTGAATCATCTGGCACTCCTGCACTTCAATTTGTCCGATCCCGCCGGCGCGCTCCCGCTGTATGCCCGCGCGCTGGAGATTCGTCGCCGTTTTTCCGAAAACGACCCGAAGAACGCCTCATTCCGACGCGACCTCGCCGTGTCGATGTACTTCGTTGCCGAAATGCACATCGCGCTCGGTGGCGACGTCACCGCTTCGAAAGCGGATCGATACGCGGAATTCGACGCAGCCAGGACTCTGCTGGCCGACACGCTCGCCATGCTGTCGGACATGAAGGCCCACAGTATGTTGACACCGATGGATGAATCACTCCCCGCGCGAATTCAGGAAGTGGCCGACCGATGCGAAGCGAAACGCGCCGAAGTTGAAGCGCCCGCTTCCCAGCCGGTTCGAGACTGATCGACTCCGCGCTTATTCGCTCGAACCGCTGGTGATGCGCAGCCGCCGGTTCTTCTGATCGAATGTCACCGCGTAGTTCTTCAGAAATGCTTTCCCGATCTCGGGCTGATCAAAGCCGTCCGTGAACGTCAGCGTCGGATTGCGGAGCACGATTTCGCCGATGTGTACTTCGCCTTTCAAGTCCGCTTTCCACAGTTGCATCGTGTTGAACAACGTCTCAAGATGCCCCGCAGATCGAAGCGGCCCGTTGAGCGGAACCCTTTCGGCATAGGCCTTTGGCAGCACGATCCCCTCATCGGAACCCGAATCCACCAGTGCCGACATCCGCTGGTCTGCGATGGTCATTTCAATCACCGGAAGATTCTGCTCCAACGTGTACGGCAGGATCGCAGGCTCGCCTCCCGACGGCAGTTCGCCCGCTCGTGCAATCAGTCGATTATGCGGGAAATCCAGTGTCAGCAGGCATGTTTCAAAGAGCGGAAACCCCAGCGATCCCCGCTGGTTGATCCCGCTGCGCGTGCTGTCCAGCACGATCCCCTGCACATTTGGAAACACCGCGTTTTCCACAGTGATCGAATCGACCTGAATCACGTCGATGCTCGCGCCATGAGCCGTTTTCCCGTCAGATGCGCTTGCATGACCGACCACCGGCAGTTTCATCTCCGCCGCAAACGTCGGATTCACCATCACAGCAATCGACTGTCCGGAATCAAATCCCATCCGCGCGTGAAACGCGCCGTTGATCGTCACGTTCATCGGTTGATTCAATGGCACGTCCAGGATGACTGTCGGGTCAAGTGTTGCGATCGCTTCCGGCCAGTAATTCCTCGGTTCGGATTGGCAGCCGACCGCCAACGCCAGACAACCGCCGACGCCGAGCCACCAGACGACACCATACTTCTGTTTGAACATGCGCATCGATAACCTCCAGCGTCACGGCTCGTGATGGCAATTGATACGCCCGCCGATCGCCGGCGTTTCACAATCCGTTCGCCGGGGCTGATCTCCATCAGGACTTCAAATCCGCGCGAATCTGATCCGAAAAGGTCTTGGCCTCAAGCAAGCACGTCTCAAATGCCGGCAGCAGCCAGTTGTCCTGATTCACGAAATACACGCTGCCCATGAACGGCCTGCGAATCCGGTTCGGCACGTCCAGCGCGAGCAGTCCCGGTGAAGCGATCGGCATCGCGTGTCCCCATCGCGTCATGCGAATCTGTCGCACCGCCCCTGCAGGCAATCCGAGAATGTCCAGAATTCGCTGCAACTGCGGCACAAGCCGATGCGCGAAATTCATGTACGCATCATCATCAATCAGCAGAAACACCATGCTCGGCACAGGCAACGGCCAGTACAGCGTCAACACGTTTCGCGGGTGCGCGTTGTACCCCGCAAAATCGCCCGTGATCATGTCCGTCACGGGGTATTCGTTCGCCGCCTCCGGCTCCGTCATCGGAAAATTGCCGTCCCCCAGCAGGAACGTGTCATAAAAATCATTCTTGATCGGCTCGGTCAGCAGCACGTTCGCCACCACATACGGATTCGTCTGCACCGAACTCATCGCAATGCTCTTGTCCAGATCAAGATTCTGAAGATCGTGGATGAAATGCTTTGCAATGTGTTTCGAGCACGCGACCACGCACCTTCGCGCAAGCAAAGACCGGAATTCACCCCCTGGCGTTTTGTATGAAATCAGCACGCGCCCGTCATCCTGCACGCGCACATCCACCGCGCGGTGATTCGGCCGCAGCCGATCCGTCACGTCCGCGCCGTCAGGGCCGTGCTTGTACGCCCGCAGAATCCGCTTGTAGAACTGGTCGATCACCCAGTTGTTTCCGCCCGGGCACACCCATCTGCCGAACTCCTCCGCAGCAATGAAGTTCCACCCTGACGCTGCCGACACCGTTTCCCAACTCGAATCAAACGATGAATAGAAATAGCTCTGAATTCCCGCAGCCAGCAACGGTGGTATCGGCATGCCCATGCGCTGCTCAAGATCTTGCTTGAACGTCAGTTGATCCAGATCAATGATCCACTGATTGTCTTTCTTCGGATCAAGCGGAATGTCCGGATACGCTTCGTCTGCGTAGTACGCCACAATCTCCGCATACCGCTGGAACGCGCGAGCATCGTCATCAGACAAGCCGTTCCAGAAATCCTTCAGAATGACGTTGTTGAGCTCCATCGGGTCCATGCCGCCCGCCGAATAGCGGTACACCTGATCAAGCCCAAGTTCCTGATACAGCGACTCCAGGAATGACCCCTTGTCCGGCGTGATGAAATACGCACCGCCCTTTGAATATCGAATCCCGCTCCATGATTCTCCGCCTGACACGCCGCCGAATCGCTCGTGCAATTCAAAAATCACCGGGTAATAGTCGCGCAGAAAATACGCAGTGCTCAACCCCGACATGCCTCCGCCGATGATCGCCACGTCCACTTCCTCTGTCGGAGCCGGCGGCTTGCCTCCCGGGAATTCATCTTCCGCGCTGTGGAACGGAATCGCCGACGCTTTCGGAAAATCATCGCCTAGAAAAAATGGCGCAAACGGAAATCCGTCAATCATCACCGACTCCGGCATGTCCTCCACCAGATTCACCGGCGATCCGGGGCTCGCGCTTGAGATGGGCGCGCCATGTGTCGCGCCTGGACCCGCCGCCTGCCGCGCAAGTGCCGACCGGTTCAATAGTCCGATGAAAAACGCACTGAGTCCGGTGCCGATGAATTCTCGTCTTGATTGCATGAACGCCTCTTTGGGTGCAAACAATGAGCCTGAAACAAAAATTGCCCGATGCAAGTGCAAAGTGCGTACGTTGGAGCTTTCATTCGTGAAATCTGCAAGGGGCGTGCAGGTAAAATCCGCGAAAAGCCTCACGACAGGTGATGCCGCAGAGTTCGCAATACCGGCCACGCAGCGAACACACCAGATTCGCCGCTTGACGTCTCTCCTATTTTCCCGAACGACAGTCTTGGGGGGAGGTGCGGCTTCTCAATCGCTGCAAGATGGTCGTTTCACCCGCGTAACGTGATTGTGAGACCGATTTCAGGGATCACAACCGCCATCATCGCATGGGGAAGCAACAATGAAAGTTGTGCGAAGCGAAATTTGAAGAATCAAACGATCGGCGGGCATGGCCCCCAATTCAGAATGACGTCCGTGAGGTCATCGATGTTGACGATGTGATCGTTGTTGGTGTCACCGACCACGCAGGTTGCTGAAACGCCCCAATCCATGATCGTGATTGACAGATCATTGATGTCCACAACGCCGTCGTAATTCACGTCACCTTTGCATGAACTCTTGGCGAATTCATACGCGCCGATGTCCACGATCGGGCTGCCGCCGCCGCCCGTGTCATCGGTGCGCGGGTCATCGTAGTATCGCGGGTTGCCGTCAAGATCATCATTCAATCCTGCGGGAATCGCAGCCGACCAGCCTGCATCGATCGCCGGCGCACATGGATTGAGCGTCAGGTCATCATCCAGCGTGCCTGCGATGCCATCCTGCCCGAGCGAATTGTGGAACTGCGGATCTTCATCCGCGTTGCCCGTTCCGCCGAGCGTGCCGTCCCATCCTTCAACGAGACTGTAATTGACGGTCAGCGCGTAGGTGTCGCCTGGGATCGGCGTGTAGATTTGTGCATCCTGATCCGTGCCGAGATTGTCGCTGTTGTTGTAGAGGATGCAGTTGGCCAGCAGCACGCTGCTGTAAGGCGTCACTTCCACGCCGCCTCCGGAAATCGCGGCATTCCGGCTGATCGAGCATCCGATGAGCGATGCCTGCGAGGATGCGCTGCAGTACAGTGCGCCGCCGTCGAGTGTGCCTGTAATGGCGCTGGTTCCGTTCCCGCTGATCACGCAGTCCGCCATCTGCAGCGTGCAATGATCCACGGACACCGCAGCGCCGCGAGAAGCCTGATTGCCCAGCAGCAGGCAGTTGCGAACGGACAGGAAGCCGTCCGCAGCGTGCGCGAATACGCCTCCGCCCTCCGCGTTCGGATTGAGATCATCCGCGTTTCCACCGGTGATCGTGAAGCCGTCCAGCGTCGCGATCGAAATTGCCTGCGTAGGATTGAAATCCACCACATGGAAGCAATTGTCTGATTCATCGCCCGGCGTGCCGATGTCCCCGCTGAGAATGGTCTGGTGATACAGCCCCGCACGATCTGCAAGCGTGGCTTCGTTGCCCGCAAACCCGCCGTAGACCGTCACGCCGTCAGGAATGCGGAACGAGGATTCGCGGGTGTTTCCCGGTTCATACATGCCTTGCGCCACCCAGATTTCCGAAGCGGGCGGATTGGCTGTCAGTGCAGATTGCAGGTTCGTGTAGGCATTGGCCCATGTAGTGCCGTCATTCGCGCCCGTCGCAGTGTCGTCCACGTATGCACGTGAAGGTTGGCCTCCGTCAGACAGATCCAATTCCTTGAAATCGATTTCCAGCGGCGCGCTGCGGTCCTGCTGGGTCCACTGGCTCCACGCAAGGAATCCGCGGTTGTATTCATCGCTTCGCTTGAACGGATTGTTGTCCTTCAGGAACTGTATGTACTCCGGCGTCGTCGCCTGGTGGAACACGCGCACCTGCACGTTCACAGCGCCGTCAGGGATCGCAAACTGACTGTCAAGCCAGTATTGCCCGTCCGCATACTGCTGGCCCACCGGCGCAGCCTGAATCGATGCGAATCCGCTGTTGGTGAACCCGCGCGGTGGAATGCGGTTGTCCTTCTGATAAATGTTGTTCACCACGAAATGGAACGAATGCGTTGAGGTGTCCTCCGGATGCTCATGGTTCGTCGGCAGGCCGAACAGGTTCGCAATCGTGTCCGTGTATCCGAGTTCCGCTTCAATAATCGTCGTGTCGTGCGTCACGCTCTGCGTCGTGTTGTTGCCCGAGTACGCGCCGCGCTCTTCAATCAACTGCTTCTTGCCGTCATAGAACTTCACGTTGATCCACATCCGCCGGCCTTCCGGATACCCCGTCGGCAGCTTGTGTCCCGACATGTTGATGATCCGCGCGTTCAGCGTGCTTCCTGTCTGCCACAGCTTCAGATCCGATGCGTTTTCCATCATCGTTTTGGTGCGGTTGTATGCGTCGTTGATCCCCGCATCCGTCAGTCCGCTCGTGTCCCCGGTGTCCAGCGACTTGATCGCGTTCAGCACCCATGTGTTCGCACCGTTGAATTCATGCTTGGGATTGTCCGGCCGTTCATCTCCCCCTGTGCATCCGACACCCGCCATCTTCGCCATGTGGCAGTCCTGGCACGTCGCCACGTTGGGGTTGTTCCCGCCGAAGCGCGGAATGTTGATCGCGTGCTTTGCAAACTCGCTCTTGCTCCACTCGCTGAACGTCCGTTCAATCGGAAACATGTCGAATTTGCTGAGTGTCTCGTGCTGGTGATGTGACTCGCTGGGTATGTATGCGCCATCTTCCTGTCGCAGGTACACCGGATTGCTCACGTCATGGCACGTTCCGCACAATGATGAACTCAAAAAATACGGCGAGTAATACGTCGGATTGTGCGCCGCATGGGTGATCGTGTATGGCCCGCGCCGCCGATCCTGCCGGTCAACGATGTAGCTCCCATCCTGCACTTGTGTCGGAAAGCTCGGCAGCAACCCGTTCTGTTGCAACACCTGCAATTCACCCGCGTCAACATTCGGTTCTGCAGTCGATGTCACGGGATTCACCATGCGGTGACACACCGTGCATGCCACACCTTCAAAGTCATTGTTCGCGTCCGTGAAGTTCCGTGCGTCAGGAAACCCGTTGTCCGGGTTCAGGCTGCGACCGCTCAGCCACGCCAGGGGCGAGTGACACCGTATGCACAGGTCGCCGGAAAAC
>DASZQE010000474.1:0-9298 GCA_035550175.1 Phycisphaerales bacterium
GAGAGTATTGTAAGTCACGATCGACCTGACGATTTTTCGAAGACGAGTGGACGGACTTGAGCAATCGTGCGCGAAATTCGCCAAAGCGCTTGGCAAAGACGAGCGGGGCGAGGGAATGAATGTAGAGCAGATTCGAAAGGCCAATGCGATGCTTGAATATTTGGAACGGATGTGGCGGCAGGAGGACGGTTTGCCGGAGCGTCCGTGGTTCCGGAACTGGTATGGGGCGAATGACCCGGATTCGGGATATGCGGCGTGGGGGTTGCCCGCACTGCGATGGGCCGTAGAGCACAACGAGCGCGTGCGACAGATTCAGGCGGTGTATGAGGAAGTGATCGATAACATGCGCGAATCGATTGAGGAAGCGGCTGAGAAAATAGGCGGGTAAACCGAGCGAATTGATTGCAAAGTTTTGCAACGTGACGCAATTCGGGAACCAAAATCTTGCCGACGGTGAAGGCAAGGGGTATTGTCGGGGTAGGAAATAATCGCAGCTTGTGAGCGATTGGTTATCGGTGTTTTCCGCGGGGAGAAGGAGCGACTGGGGGATTTGGAGGAAGGGGGAACTGGAGGCGGAAGGCGGCAGACATGCGTCGGGGGCGGCCGCACGAAGCTGGGAATGGCAGATATGTGGGAGGGATATGGGCCCCACTCGCGGGTCAGGTCTGATTTTGCCGGCGTGAAGAACCGGATGAAGAAAGGTGTATTGCATGCATTTTCAAAAGACGGCAGCGGTGTCGGTGTTGGGAATCGGCGCAGCTATGGCGTTGGCGGTCAGCGTACATGCTGAGAAGCCCAGTGGCCCCAAGACTCCGAGCCAAGGTTCCAGAGCATCGGCAGGTGCGGCGCAGGGCGGCGTTGCCGGTGCAAGCATCCCTGAAATGAACACAGTGCTTATGGCAACGGGCCTTTCCAACCCCTTGTACTTGACCGCTCCGCAGGGTGACTACAAGCGTGCCTTCATTGTTGAACAGCGCAGCGGAACGACTGGCCGTATCCGCATTCTTGATCTGACGACAAACCCGCCGACTCTGCAAAGCACGGCATCGCCCTTTCTCACGATCAGCCCGGTTTCAACTGGTGACGAACAGGGCTTGTTGGGTCTTGCGTTTGACCCGAACTACATGACGAATGGTCGGTTCTACATTGACTACACAAATCCGAACACGCATTTGATTCGTTGCACAGATACCGATCCGACGGACAACGTGTTCACCGGAACAATGGAGGAAATCCTGACGGTGACCCAGCCGCAATCGAACCACAATGGCGGATGGCTGGCATTCGGACCCGACGGCTATCTGTACGAGACATTCGGTGACGGCGGAAACGGTGGTGATACCGGCTCAGGACACAATGCATCAACAGGAAACGGCCAAGACACAAACACGCTTCTGGGCAAGATGCTGCGACTGGATGTCAGCGGTGCAACCGGATATGCGATTCCACCCGGCAATCCCTTTGTAGGAACGGCGGGCCTTGATGAAATCTGGGCGTATGGCCTGCGAAACTCATGGCGTCCGGCTTTTGACAGCTTAACCGGCGATCTGTACATCGCCGACGTCGGCCAGGATACGTGGGAGGAACTGGACCTCCAGCCTGCCAACAGCAGCGAAACTGTTGGAGCGCCTGGATACCAAGGCGGATTGAACTACGGCTGGCGCTGCTATGAAGGAAACGCAACTTACAACACCAACGGGGGTACATGCCCACCGATCGCCAGCACGGCACGGCCGTTCTACGTGTACGCGCACGGAGGCACGCCGTTCCTTTGCTCGATCACCGGCGGATTCATCTATCGCGGCACAGCCATCAGCGGACTTCAGGGCTACTACATGTTCGCTGACTACAACTGCAACTTCAACACAACCTCGCCGATCTGGACGTTGCGAATCACAGCGTATGGAAATCCTGCAACCTATACCGACTTTGTTGATCGCACCACGGAACTGCAACCAAGCGCCGGCGGAAACATCAATCAGATCACGTCTTTCGGGTTGGACAATGCAGGAGAACCGTACGTGATGGATCGCGACGGGCGCGTGTTCAAGATCGTGCCTGAGAATCCTCCTGCGAATGATGCGTGCGCCAACGCCACTGCGATCACCGATGGCACCTATCCCACCAGCAACGTTTCAGCCACCGCGGATGCTCCTGTGGAAGTGATCGCTTGCGGATCCGGAAACGTGACGACCGCTGGGGCCGACGTGTGGTACAAGTACACCGCTGGCTGCAACGGCACGGCCATGGTTGACCTGTGCAACACGACGTATGACGCAACACTGGTCGTGTACAACGGATGTGTTGCCGGTACGGGTCAGTCGATTGCGTGCGCGGATTCAGGCAGTTGTGATCGTGGTGCTTCACTCAGCTTCCCGGTGACTGCCGGTCATTCGTACCGAATTCGGGTCGGCGGAGTGAATCAGACCCAAGGCACAGGTTCACTGACTGTTTCATGCCATTCGGCGTGCGCTGCAGATATCGCACCATCGGGAGGTGACGGCCAGGTGAACATTGATGACCTCACGCAGATCATTCTGAATTGGGGCACGAATAATGCCTCTGCGGACATCAACAACGATGGAAACGTGAACATCGATGACCTCACTGCAGTGATCCTGAGTTGGGGCGCCTGCCCGTAAATTCGATTGATTGATGTTTGAAAGTAGATGTGTGCATATGACCCCATCTCGCAAGAGGTGGGGTTTTTTCATTTCTGATGAAGGTGCTATACTGCAGGGACGATGCTGCCGATGAGGCGGGTCATCGGGCTAGTAGCTCAGTTGGCTAGAGCGTACCCCTGATAAGGGTAAGGTCGGAGGTTCGATTCCTCTCTGGCCCATTTTGGTGGGTGTGGATTGTGCGTGGACGTGTGTATTTCGCATTTTCCTGGACCACCGAATCTGGAACCCGGCACTCAAATCTCCGTGTGCATAGGCACATTGCAGACTACACCTGGCTTCAAGAAAACGAGTGTGGCCGTTACGTCTTTGGAATCAAGCGTGAACATCGCTTGGGCCGCGCGGACGTACGCATTCATTTGCGGGGTGTAATTGGTGACGGCATGCCGAATTGATTCGGTATCAGAAGCTGACAAGTCGTCACTTTTGAAATCAAGAATGTGCGCCTTCACCGTGCGGTCAGCGTCCATGCCGAGAACCAGGCGATCGAAGCGCCCTGCAAGATCGGTTGCTTCACCGCCGGACATTGATGGCAATCGCGTTTCAAACGCCCATTCACGCCGCAGTTCAAGCTGTTCAAAGCCGGCCGAATTCCTGTAATAGGATTTGTGAAAAATCTTCCCCAGATCATCCGACAGCATGGCGCGGAAATTCTTGAGGAGTGACACAGCGTCAGCATGCTGCCAACCGCAAGCAGACGCAATGGCAAGAACGTCCTCATCAGCCGGTGAGGATTCATCAAGCCATTCGATTTTCTCAAACCACGCATGCAGCAGCGCGCCTTGATCGCGCGCGAATGCGGCACGCGAGGAAAACAGCAGGTCCAGGCGTGAGGCGGATTTTTCAAGTGATGAGGGACTCAGACGAATTCTCCGCGATACAAACGAGCCCGACCCGGACTTGAGCGAGAACTGCATCAACTGAGGAGCATCGGCTGATTCTGATGCGTCTCGATCACGAAGATCCGATGACCAGTCCTGGAATGTCTCGGAGCGCCAGAGTTCGGAATTCGGGAGGGCGATGGCATTGGGAGCCAACGCAGCACGTAGCACACCCGATGCGCTCAGCGGCGCATCCGGTTTGGCCGACGGCTCAATGATCATTTCCAGATGATGAACGGCGCGTGTCATGGCGACATAAAGACACGAGAGTTCCTCGCGAACCTGTCGGTCGAGATTGCGCTCGTAGATTGAATCAAGCCGTGGATGAAGACTGCGGAGCAACCCGTTTGGATAGCGAGTGACAAGCGTGACTGGACCAAACGGGTTTTCGCGATCAATCAGGCACTGCCCCGGCACGAGGCGCCAATCTGAATCCAGATCGGGCAGTATGACCGCGTCAAATTCAAGTCCCTTCGATTTATGAATGGACATGACGCGGACGCGATTGCGCGAGGGGTCTTCGACATTTGACGAACGAACGAGCGTGACGAATTTTGAGGATCGCGTCCCGGCCCGTTCATCGAATTGCTGCGCAAGATCAATGAGCTGCTCAAAACGGTCCCGTTCTCGTTCGCTCATGTGCGCTGCAGTCCGATGAAGAACCCAGCGCAGAACATTGGCATACCCGTCTGCCATCAGACGCCGCCGGATGTTCGATGACACTTCACACGCTCTGTCGGGCGTGAGGTCGAGTTGAAGAACCGGCCCAAGCGGACTCGTCGCGACATGAAATGCAGCCGCCGAATCGCCCGGAAAATCAGCAAGTTGCAGCAGTGATACGGCAACCGCAACCGGTGCGGAATCTAGAAGCGGACTGCCTCCCTCTTCACTCGCTTCAATGCCGACTCTCTTGAGCTCAAAGATAATGCGGGCGATGTGCTTGTTGGCGCGAACGAGAACGCCAACGGATGCATTCGGTGATGCGTCGAGAATGGATTTCACACGATCAGCGGCAAGTGCAAAAGAGAGCACGTTCCCATCTGCGTCGACAGGCGCGACAATCAGTCGTGCAGCTCCGCGAAATTTCTTGGCAGTGGTGTGAGGCCTGAAACCTTCTGACCATTCCCGAACGGCAGTCCCACGATCAGCAAGGGCAGCGTTGGTGGAAAGATCCGCGAAAACGGCATTGACCGAATCCGTAATGACCTGTGATGAACGGTAACTCCGTTCGAGAGTTTCGGGTTGCAGCGATTCCCAGCGCCCGGGGAGCGCGGACATCAGCCCCGGCTCCGCCCCGCGCCAACTGTAAAGCGATTGCTTGACATCACCCACGCAGAACACGCTGCGCCCGTCTTCAGCGCTGAGGATTTCATCAAGCAGCGGAAGGAGCAGTGAGAATTGCAGAAGCGATGTGTCCTGAAACTCGTCCAGCAGTACGTGACGAATAGACGCATCCAGGCGGAAATACACGTCTTCAAGTTTCTCTTGGATCGAAGCCTGAAGCAGAATGCGAGGAATGTCGTCGAACAGATAGAGTCCGCGCGCCGCCTTGAGTTTTTCATAGGCCGAATGAAATCGGGACGCGAAATTCAGAAGTGCGAGATTGCGATCTCGGAATCGAGTGAGCAGCACGGCCTCGGCGTGATTGATCAGCGGAGCAAATGCGTGGCGAACGTTCGATCCGATGGCCTCGCGTGAAAACATCGGATCCTGAACCTTCGGATCAAGCAATTTGTTTGCGATTCCCGAGGCAAGAAATGACTCCCAGTCGCCTTCGCCAGCGGCGAGAACGGCATTCACATGTGCCTTTTGCCAATTCTTGTTGGGCTCTCCCTTCTTGGTCGTCGGAAGTGCGATGCCCGTCAATCCATGGAGTGCCGAATCCAATTGCTGCTTCGTGAGCAACGTGTTCCGTGGACCGATGATGGCCCAGACCTCTTCCCGACAATCGGCAAGAAGATAATTCTGATACACGCTGCCGACCGCGTTCAGCACTGCCTGTCGCACGGAACGGTTGAGGTTTCCGCCCGCGAGCGATTCCAATTGCGCAAGCAGCTCCGCGCGATCGCCTTCCTCGAGCAATGCGTCAAGCGCTTCCTCGCGCAGGTCATCATCTTCCTGCGGCTCAGCAATGCGCCAATTCGGCGTGATGCCGAGTTCCAGCGCGAAGAGTTTCGCGACTCGCATGAAAAATGCGTCGATGGTTTCAATGCTGACGCGGTCAAGATTGCGGAGCAGCGAGGCGAGAAGCGTTTGGCATTGCAGAGCCGTCAGCGGAATTCCCAGCTGCTGCCGCAGCTCAGCGAGTTTGGCGGCATCCATGGCGGCAAGACTCAGGCGATCGAGAATGCGCTCGAGAATTTCGCCTGCAGCTTTGCGAGTGAACGTCGTGGCAAGGATCGAGGCAACGTCTGCTCGTTCGCCAGCGTGCTCCGCAGCGGATTCACGCAGTGCGTGCAGAAGGTATCGACTCGTTAGCTGGAATGTCTTGCCGGTGCCCGCGGACGCCATCACCAACCCGTGCGGCGAGGACCCATGAACCACAGAAGCTGTCGCTCTGTCGGTGGTCATCCGTCACCCTCCTCATTCGATGACTCCGCGTTCTCCACCTCATCACGCAGAAATTCCTTGCCGCAAAGCGCCGCAAAAACAGTGCCCGGCTCCGCGCCATCACCCACATCTTCAAATTTCCCTTCACGTACGGCTCGGACAACCTGCGCTGCCGTTTCGTCCGCAGCCTTCAGGTCATCACTGGTCCACGAAGCCTCGAGCAGTTCAACGCTGCGCTCGGCGCTGGATATGACGACATACCCCAGATGCGTCTCATCATTTGCGCCAAGTTCTTTCGCAAGATGCCGATACAACGGAAGTTGGAGATCCTTCCAGCCGCCTTTGTGCTGATGGACACTCTCGGGCGTTTCCGCCTTGTCACGGGTTTTGAAATCGAGAATAGCCAGCTCGCCTGTTTGATCGTGCTTTTCAATGCGGTCGATGCGGCCGCGAAGTTTCATGGGCAGACCATCGACCATGAGCACCGCGTTGCCGGAAACAGGTTGCCATTCCGAATCGTGCGCAATGAGCCACCCGTCCCGAATGCGCTCCGCCTGCCAGTCGGCAAAGACTGCAAGACGCTTGCGTGCGATTTCCATCTGCAACTGCACAGCAGCATGCGGATGATCCCCGAAGTTGCTGCGCGCGAGTGTCGCAAGTTGATCGTGAAGATACTCTCGAATGTCCAATGGATTTGTGGAATGCTTCGCATCCGACCGGCCGAGTCGCTCGATCGCAGAATGAATCAGGCTGCCGAATGACTTCGGATCCATTTCGCCGCCCGGATCCTCGCATTCCCGAAGCGATAGCACATTCTCAAGATAGAATAGATATGGCGATGCGAGATACCTGCGGAACGATGTCACTCGCATCGAGTCCACGGACCGCTTCTCGCCGAACGGTCGTACCCGATACGGCTCCAGTGGACGGATCTGCACGCGCGGAAGCAGTTGCACAGGCGGGATAGGCTCCGGTGTTCTGCCCAGAAATCTGCGGACTCGCGGACCCAGTTGCGCTTCAGAGCAGGCAGCGAGCAATCGGCTCGGCCAGAGTCCGTCGCCTTCATGTGTGCGGCGACCCGCAATCAGCTTCACATGCTTCCGCGATTTGAGTATCGATGAGAGAACAAATGCATCGCGCGCATATCGCTGACGTGCGTTCGCTATGCCGAGCTTTTCACGGACTCGCTCCGTCAAGAACGGATCACTGCCGAACGCTGCGGGAATCCTTCCCTGGTTCATACCGACCACGATGACCGCTTCCGATGGATCAAGCGGAAGCTCGAGCCACCCCAGCATCTCAATGGCCTCGGCACGCGGTTCCTCTGGAATGCTCTGGTCTCCCGCGTGCTGCATGACAAATCGCAGGGCTTCCGCAGCGGACATTGGCGGCCATGCGGCCGATCCCGTTGCAAGTTTTTGCAGGTCAAGAATCGCGTCGCGCACATGACTGCATGCAGCAAGAAGAATCCGATCCTCCGTGTAGCGATCATCGCCGGAATCAAGCACACGGCCTGCATACACATGCTGCAATACTTTGAGCATCGGCTCTGCCCACTCGAACGCAGGCGCGTTGTGTTCGCCGTTCTCCAAACGAAGCGGCGAAAGAATGTTCTCAATCGATCCGTAAACCTTCGTCAGCGATTGCGCCGTCTCCGCAGGCTCGGCGTGCCACTCGCCGGTCAGTTTTCCATGAATCGATGCCGAAGCGTACTCATCCATCAACACGAGCCAGTTTTCCGCACAAGCTTTCCCATGATGCTTCGGCAAGAGCTCCATCGCCACACGCCGTTCAATGTCGGGATGCCGCACCAATGCTCGCAGAGAGTCGAAATCGTGCCGCTCAACATAGTCCGCGATCGCGGACAGCAGCTTCCACGGTCCTGTTCTCCGAACTGAAATTCCGCCTGCGTACCGAAGGTCAGCGCCAACGTCTTCGCCGCGTCGCTGCAGAAACGGCACCAGGTCTTCGTCTGCGATTCCGATGGCAATCTGGTCCGCTGCAAACTCACCATTGAGCATCGCGATGGTTTGCAAAGCCGCGTTCGCCTGGTCTGTGGGCAGATCAGCAAATCCAAGCTGTTCCTCTCGAATGACGATCGGCGCCGAATCCCACGATTCCGTCAGCGGACATCCGAATTCATCGAATCGTTCGCGGTCATCCGAATCTGCGAACACCAGGCACGTCATGCGATCGCCTGCAAGCCGCAGCGCCGCACGCGCAACAGCCGAAAGCTCAGCGACACCCAGAACAACGATGCGCCTGTCCGCAAGATGACTCACATCGACTTGCGCGTCGCGCAGTGTGCGAATGCGCTGCAGATCAATATCCAGCAGGCCATGCGATTCAAGCGTCAGGCGATATCGCTCCTGCACCTCTGCAGCCGCAAGCCAGCGTTCTTCCTCAATGAACCCCGCCCCCGCCGCACATGCACCCGGCACGTCCTCGAACGTCAGCATGCCTGCCGCAAGTTCACGATGGCACGCCGCAAGCATGTCGCCGATCGCGAGCCATGCGGGAAGATCTGCACGATCAGGCAAACGCGGCACAAGCGGCGCAAGCACATCCGGTGGCGTGGCAAGCAATGCTTCCGCCCATGCAAGCCGCCGCGCCGAATCGCCGGCAAATCTGCCTTCGCTCCGTAAGATCACTTCGACGATCCGGCCGGGCGTAATGATCTCCGGCGGGCTCAACGCCTGCGATGTCGATGCTGCATGATCGACGAGCAGCGCACGCAGGTTCCTCCCCACACGCCCTCCAGGAACAACAATGACCAGCCGGGAAAGGTCGATCTCGCTTGATTTCGATGTGAGCGCGACAATGAACTCGCATGCTGAAAGCAGGCCCGGACGTTGCGTGCCCAGAAAAAATAGTCTGTCGTCGATCGACCCCACTGGAAACTCCTGGTGGCGATTCGATGGTAGGCGGCCCGTGATCAAATTTGCAGCATCCCTCGCACGTGCAGGCGAAGTTTCCGCTTGCGGATCTTCACTCATTTCCCATGCACAGCCGTGATGGCGTCGGCAATCGACTCGTGAATTGAAACGAGCTTTTGCAGCTTCATCAGCGTAAACACCTTCTTCAATTCCGGATCAAGCTCCGCAATCGCCAGTTTGCCCTTCTTCGCGTGAATGGCGTTATGAATCGCAATGATCGAGTTGAGCATCGTTGAAGAAAGATATTCCA
>DASZQE010000475.1:0-3087 GCA_035550175.1 Phycisphaerales bacterium
GGCTGTCGCCGGCCTTTCCCTTGACGCCGTGATAGAACCATGCATGCTGATCCAGCATCACCTTGCCGAGCCCCGTCGTCGCATCGACCGCGCCGACGGGCGCGCCCATCTGTGCGAGCAGCGCACCGAACCGACCAGCCAGTTCATTGGTCTGCTGCTCGCCGCCTCCGTTGACGGCCAATTGCGCATAGAACGGCGGACCCATGCGCGGGTCCGCGCCGTCAATCCAACCCGCCTGCAGCGTGAACGGGCTGAGCAGAATGTCGGTCACCATTTCAATCGCGCCGGGCGGGATATCGTTGTTGCCGAACTCCTTCGGCAGTTCGGCCAGTCGCTGATCAAGCATCTGCAACGCCTTCTTCAACCCCTGATCTTTTTCATCCACAAACAAACCCTGCACGCCGCCGCTTTCCACCACCAGTGCATCGCCTGCAGGCTTGGCTGTCCCCGCACGCACCAGCATGCCTACTGTGAGTGCGCCCATCACTGCGCAGCTCATCATCCGTGCGAAACCCGTCTTCTTCATCATGCTCTTCATGGCTTGCTCCTTGCTGGTTATCTCAGGGCGCAGCGTGCCCGGTCTTGCAAACTTGTTGGCCTTTAACTGTACCTAATTTCACTGACGCTTTGCGGGTAAATTTCCCGTGCCTCCGTGTGCAAGAGCGTTGTACACAGCAATCTTCTCCACCGCTTTCTCTCGAATACTCGCCATGAATCCTCCATCTTCCGACACGTACACGATTTCCACGAATCCAGCATCGCTTGATCTTGAGGTCATTCACTCGTTTCTCGCCACCGCGTACTGGTCGCCGGACATTCCGCGCCACGTGATACAGCGGGCCATCGCCAACTCTCTGTGCTTCGGCGTGTATGACTCCGCATTCGCGCAGGTCGGCTTCGCGCGAGTCATCACGGACTACGCCACATTCGCTTACCTGTGCGATGTCTTCATTCTTCCGCCCCATCGCGGCAAAGGGCTGTCCAAGAAGCTCATGCAGGCGATCATCGATCACCCGCAGCTTCAGCATCTGCGCAGATTCATGCTCTTCACGCGCGATGCACATGCGCTGTACGCACAGTTCGATTTCAAACCCCTGGCGAACCCCGATTCCGCGATGAGCCGCCACACGCCGAACATCTACATGAATCAAACCTGATGCTGATTCACATGCACGCGCTGCAATTCCTCGACCATTGCGCGTTTCACCTCATCCATCCCCGGGCATCGTTCGTTTCCCAATTCCCGTTCCATGCTCGTCACGCTCCGACCCACCAATCCGCACGGCACGATCAACCCGAAATGCTCCAGGTTCGTTCGCACATTGAGTGCAAGACCGTGCATCGTCACCCACCTGCTCACGCGCACGCCCATCGCGCAGATTTTTCCGCCGATCAGAGCCGCATGCGGATTCAAGCTTGAAACATCCTGCATTGGTCGAGAGTGTTGAGAGGGGGCAACCCACACGCCTGTCGCTTTCTCATCGCGCACGCCGGTGATTCCAAATCGTCCGACCACGCGAATCACCACATCCTCAAGCATCCGCATGTAGCCGTGCAGCTTCAAGCCCAACACGTTCAAATCCAGAATCGGATACACCACAAGTTGCCCCGGCCCGTGATACGTGATGTCGCCGCCACGGTCGGTTTCTTCCACCACCACGCCTGCTCTTTTCAACTGCTCGTCCGTTGCAATCAGATTCGCCCGAGCGCCCAGCCGTCTGCTCACCGTGATTACCGCAGGCGAATGTTCCACCAGAAACACGACACCCGTTTCGTCACTCTTCGTGTGCTCAATTCTCTTCGCGACCACTTCCTCAAGCGTGGCGCGCTGGATCGCCAGTGCCTGCGTGTATTCCATCGTCCCAAGATCGCGAACCTCGAATCTCACAAAAAATCACCCTTCAACAGGCGGAATTCGCGGCACATCCGCACATTTTCCCCTTCGCCGCAACCCAACGCCCGATCAATCGTACCCTATGGAGGATCGCAGTCATCATTTCTCTTTCCGGCATCCAAACTCATGCAAAAAATCCCAGCTTCATCATTTGCCGCTGTGCGCGCCCGATTCCAAACTCTCCTGGCGTTGATCTTTGCCTTCGTTTTCACATCGTCCGTATTCGCTCAACACGAAGACCCCAAAAACGCGGCCCCTTACTACACCAGCGCCATCGAAAATCTGCCGGCATTCACCGACGAACAATGGGCGCTCATCATCGACATCGATCCGAACAAGGATTTCGATCCCATCCGACCGATTCTCTCGCGCGCCTTTAGATCCATCGACTCCGCCATGCGCGGCTCGCGCCTCCCCTACTGCGATTTCGATCTCGACTATTCACAGGGGCTCGAATTGCTGTTGCCCCATCTTGGTCCGCTCCGCAATGTCGCGCGTCTGATGCACGCTCAGGCGCTTCTGCAACTGCACGACAACAACCCATCCGCGGCATCCGCCACCATTGCCGCCATGTACCGCATGGCCAATCATCTTTCCGCGGACCGCACGCTCATCTCCTCGCTCGTCGCTGCCGCCATATTCAGCCTCGCCGATTCAACTTCACAGGCTGCGTTTGATCGCATGCTCTTTTCCGCATCCGACTCTGCAACACTCTACGGCGCCGTTTCTTCCATTCCTGCCCACGATCCCTTTGCCTTCGGCGAAGCCATCGCCATGGAACAATCCACGCTGGTTGATGAATTCGACCGCCATTTCACGCAGGACGAAATCCCCGCTGACTTCCTTCAATCCATCCAAGACCCCGACACGCCGCCAAACCCGCTCATCACGCAAATCGCTGAGGAAGGCTCATTCGATCAGGAACTCCAGCGATATGACGAATTCATGACGAAAGTCGTTTCCGCCTTCACGAACCCCGATGACGAACAAGCCGCAGCCCAACTTGCTGAGCTCGAAAAATCCTGCGCTGCGGGCGATGCGGGTCTCCTCGCACAGCTTCTCTCGCCAGCTTTCTCTCGCGTTCATCAGATGATGCTCAAGAATCAGGCATCGCTTGCGGATCGCCTCGCCATGCTGAAAAACCAGATGGAAGGCGCTGAACCGCCGATCCAGGCCGCCAACGCCGCGCTGTG
>DASZQE010000476.1:0-3458 GCA_035550175.1 Phycisphaerales bacterium
CACCCCGCTTGCGGAAGCCATCCACGTGCCCTAGCGTGAACGTCGAAGGACCGGAAAACACGCATGAACAAGGTGCAGACAGCTATTTCTCCCACTCGTAGTGAAGACTATCCCGAGTGGTATCAGCAGGTAATTCGTGCCGCAGACCTCGCGGAGAATTCTCCAGTTCGCGGCTGCATGGTCATCAAACCCTGGGGGTACGCCCTTTGGGAAAACATTCAGCAGACGCTCGACGGCATGTTCAAGGCCACCGGCCACAAGAACGCCTACTTCCCGCTCTTCATTCCTTTGAGCTTTCTCGAAAAAGAAGCCCAGCACGTCGAAGGTTTCGCCAAGGAATGCGCCGTCGTCACGCACCATCGCCTCGTCGCCGGACCGCAGGGCGGACTCGTCCCCGATCCCGAAGCAAAGCTCGAAGAGCCTCTTGTCGTGCGCCCGACCAGCGAAACCATCATCGGCGAGAGTTTCGCCAAATGGATCGAAAGCTACCGCGATCTTCCGCTGCTCATCAACCAGTGGTGCAACATCGTCCGTTGGGAAATGCGCACCCGCCTCTTCCTCCGCACAGCGGAATTCCTCTGGCAGGAAGGCCACACCGCCCACGCCACCAAGGAAGAAGCCGTCGAGGAAACCATGCGCATGCTCGGCGTGTACGCGGACTTCGCGGAGCACACGCTCGCCATGCCCGTCATCCAGGGCGAAAAAACCGAAGGCGAGCGCTTTCCCGGCGCTGTCAACACGTACTGCATCGAAGCCATGATGCAGGATCGCAAAGCCCTGCAGGCCGGCACATCGCACTTCCTCGGCCAGAACTTCGCGAAAGCTGCCGAGATCAAGTTCCTCAGCGCCGCCGGCACGCAGGAATATGCGTGGACCACCTCATGGGGTGTCAGCACGCGCCTCATCGGCGGAATGGTGATGGCGCACAGCGATGATGATGGCCTCGTCCTCCCTCCCCGCGTCGCGCCCACGCATGTCGTCATCATGCCGATCACCATGAAAGCCGACGATCCGCAGATGGTCATGAACTACTGCCAGAAACTTGCGGATGACCTTCGTGTGATTCCATATCACGGCAGGCGGATTCAGGTCGAAATCGATGCCCGCGATCTTCGTGGCGGCGACAAGGCCTGGGGCTGGATCAAGAAGGGTGTGCCCGTGCGCCTCGAAATCGGCCCGCGCGACATCGCCAACGACAGCGTGTTCATGGGTCGACGCGATAAGACCCCCAAGGACAAAACTGCGCTCAAGCGCGCAGAGCTGACCGGCTCGATCGTGAAGATTCTCGATGAGATTCAGGATGGCCTGCTCGAAAAAGCTCGCGTGTTTCGCGCCCAGCACACCGTCCGCGTGAACTCCAAGGCCGAGTTCGAGCAGTTCTTCACACCCAAGAACAAGGACCAGCCGGAAATCCACGGCGGGTTCGCTCTCGCACATTATTCAGGCGAGCCCGGCGTGGAAAAAATGGTCAAGGATGAGTGGGGGGCCACTGTCCGCTGCATCCCGCTCAAACCCGATCAGGAAGACGATGGCAAGCCCGGCTCGTGCATCTTCACCGGCAAGCCCAGCAGGCAGCGCGTCGTGTGGGCGAAGGCGTACTAGGCGACACCGCAAAGGATGTCCGGGTTAATCAGATAATGGACATTCCGCCACGTTGTGCCAAGTGTGGCTACGTGCGCAAAGACACAGGCGAAAAGTGTCCGGAGTGTGGAACGACTATCCCGCCGTTGAAGCCGATGACATTGCAGGAGCGAATTGCGAAAGAGTGGCAATTCATCAGACGATCATTGGCAGCGCCGATGATGATTCCTGCATTCACCGGGCTCGGATGGATCGCTGTTTTCTACGATCACTCTGGTTTGTACATACTGGCAGGATTGCTGAATATCTTTGCGATGATCGCTGTGGCTCTTCTCGCATTTGTGTTTTCATTCAGCGAGTTGCCGCAGGCCATGATGGTCGCTTGGTCAATGCGAGGGGGACGAATCGGTCCGTGGTCGGGCCGCCTCGCACACTTCATGATCTTTATGATGCTGTTTGCGTTTCAGATCGCAATCGGCGCGATAGTGGCGGGCAACTGCCTGATTTTCGCGCCGCCATATAGATTTGAATAAGGTACGGAGAGAAAATCACCCCTTCACATCCAGCGACCTACCCACCGCGATGCCCACCGCCGCTTCAATCCGGTCCGCTGCTCTGCGGTACAACGGCAGCGAGCCTGAAGCCGTCGCAAGCTGCGGCGCATGTGCGGACGCATCGCTCACCCACGGCGCAGCGGATGAATCCACCTTCGCAGCGACCAGATCATTCACGATTCTCTGCGATGTCGAAGCCGAAACCGAATCGTTGCGGGATGCGCCCGGCGTCGGAATGCTGAATGGTCCGTCGTTTCGTTGCGCTTCATTTGCGCCATTGGCCGCGAGCGACTGCGCGTTCGCAAATGCGTTCGGTTTCGCCTGCGGAATGTTGTACGCACGCGCAACGTGCGCCGGAAATTTGTAGTTGCTGTCGCAGGATGACACGCTGCTCATGGCCGGAAAGTGTAGCCCCTGATCTGCACGAGGCAAGAAATTGAATTATCAGGACGTGAACTCCGCGCACGAGCTGCGCTTCAATCACAGCTCATGCACACCATCACAGTGAATTGAGTTCATCCGCACGCGCCGAAAGGCTGCGGAGCCTCTGCTCAAGCTCATGGTCACCGATGGATGTTGCGATGTCGCTGACGTCTGCGGATTCAAAATCGCCGGTCGTCACCTTGCGCAACACGTCCCGTGTCTCGGTGATCGCCGCCCGATCAGCCTTCGTCGGAAGGCCCTTCATGGCGTTCAGGCGGTTGATGAGATCGTCGTAGGCAATGATCCGTTTGATCTGCTCCAGCTTGTCTGCGTCCGGCTGATCCTTCAGCATGCCGAGCACGACAGCTGCGGAATACAACCCCTGCGAATCTTCTGAAGAAATGCGCGGTGCATCGGACAATGCGCCGAGCGATGTGGTCGCGCCGGCATCCGTATCGTCGTTGGAAAGTGAAGCCTGATCATCCACGATCCACGACCGCATGTTCGTGCGATACACCGAGGGAATCGGAGCAGCACGCGAGCCGTCTGTGTCCGAGATGTTCGTCACGGTTCCGGTGCCGGGGCTCACGCCCTCGCGGCGATCATTGATCCAGATGAACATCGAAAGCGCAAGACATGCCGCCGCAGCGGTCCACCCCGTCCAGTTGATCCAGCGACGGCCGATCCACGAATTGCGCGTCGCATTCACCGTGCGGTCAAGAACCGAAGAGATGAAGTCATCCGAAAGTGCGCTGCGACGCTCGCCGACAAGGTCTTCCGCGTCAGCGGCAATGAGTTTGTTGATGCGCTCAGCATCATCCAGCATGGTTCGGCAAGCGGCGCAATCAACAAGATGACGCTCCGCTCGATGTCGCGTCTCAGCGTCAACCTGGTCATCCA
>DASZQE010000477.1:0-14235 GCA_035550175.1 Phycisphaerales bacterium
GGACCGATGGGTGAGCGGCGAGGATTCGTGGTGTTGCCGTTGGCGATGTCGTTCACGCCGTCGGCGCTGATTTCACGGACGAAGAGGGCATCGGCGATGATCTGCGCGAGATCGGAGGCGATCACGTTATTGCGATCGACGCGCATTTTGAGATCCTGCGTGGCGTTGGAGGTGACGAGGCCAGCCTGCGTGCGCGAGATGTAGGCGGTGGCAATGATGACGAGGAGGACGAGGATGCCGACGACGAGAATGAGCGTGTTGCCGCGCGGAGAGGCGGTGCGAGGCGGACACGAGTGAGATGCGGAGTTGCGAGTGGTCATAGCAAAGCCCAATCAAAAACGCGGGCGTGAAGAGCGAATCAACGTGAACGACGAGGCAGATCGATGACGAACTGGAAATCGCGGCCGGATTCGATGCGATTTTCAGGATCGTGAAGAGTCATGGTGACGCGGATGGCGGAAGGCCAGGGCGTGTAGGCATTATTTTGTGAGGCAGGAGGCGTGGTCTGGAAGAGCACCGGCGGAGAGAAGGACGTATCCAGGGGCTGCGACTGGTTGTAGCCGAAGACAGCGTAGTAATCCTGAATGTACGCAGTGCTTGTCTGGGAGAACTCGAAAGTGCCGGGGTAGGTGCTTGTGGCAGCAGTCCCGTTGTTATAACTGTTGGTCACCGCCGGCGTGTAGGCGACGATGTTAAGATTGGCGGGATGGTTGCCGGGCGCGCAATACGGACTGACGCCACGGTTCATGGAACTGTACGAATTGCCGAGCGCGAAATCGTTCAGGCCGAACCAGGGGTGCTCGAGTGCGGGATTGAAACGGACGCCGAGGTAATCATTGGTTCCGACACCGGGAATGTTGTCGAATTCCCCGTAGCCGATGCCGTCGGCTTCGACGTTATTGGCGGTAGGCTCGCGCTTGACGGAGGACTGGTCCGCGAAAGTCCATTCGACGATGAAGCTGGAGCAGGCGCCTGCGATGACATTGTTGGTGAGGGCCTCATCCATGCGGTTGGACGAGGGCGCGTATCGCTCAGCGCGTGGATAGAAGATGGAGGAGGCGAGGATGGTGCGCTGATCGCCAGGCAAGGGAAACGCAGGATTCAACCATGGACGAGCAACGCCGGTTGTTGGGGAAACGAGCGTGACATTGCTCCGCAGATCGCCAAGTTGCTGGGCACATGCGTCGACACGACCATTGAGCACGACGAAATGCTGAGCCGCGGAACCGGGACCACCCGAGAAGTTGCCGGGAAAACGAGGAAGGATGGAATAGGCTTCCCGAAAACTATCCAAGAAGACCACCTTTGCGTCATCGTCAGCGGCTTCGAGGTCGTCATCAGCAAGCAGAACGCTTTGGCGGAGCAGAAGCCAGCGATTCGCAGGCGGCTGGGTTGCGTTGACGCTTTCGGGTGCATTGGTGGTGACATAATCGCCGGGCGGATCATCATGTGCACCTTGGAACCGAGTCCACACCATATTGTGAGGAGTCGTGCTGCTATACCAAGGAGTGATCGTTGCATCGCCAGCCGCGTAGCGGGGATCGTGAGTCAAGATGGTGTCTGGGAGACCAGAAGTGTTTGCTCCCAAAGCGCTTGGAAGTTGAAAGCTGTGGCCGTAGTACACACGGGAGATTGCGGATTGACCTTTTTGATTGTCGCCTTGCTTCGTTCGAATAGTCTGAATTGTCTGCGGGCCTTCGGTGAAGAAGACTAGCTGGTCGGCGCGGATGACGGTATCGGGGGGGAGGTTGGGATTGACGAGGACTGCGCCGTTGACATCGTTGGCGACGGCGACGTTGCGGATGGCGAAGAAGCCGTCGTAGGAGAGGCGGGCGATGTCATCGCGCATCTGGCGTTCGATGGCGTTGACTTCCTGAATCATGCTGGCGAGGGCCTGGCCCTGGCCGGTGACTTTGGAGGCGGTGCCGAAGATCTTGGAGGTGGCGAGGATGACGATAACGAGGATGACGACGGCGACGATGAGTTCGGTCAGCGTGAACCCGAAGCGCGCAGCGCGAGAGGCATGCGTGCAACGTTGACGAGCGAGGCGGATGGATCGCGGGTGGGTCATCTCACAGATCCTTCACGGTGGCGTAGACGGGGGTGAGCTTGAGGTCGGTGCGGCCGTCGCCGTTCACATCGATCTCGATGGGGATGTACCAAAGCCCGCAGACGACGTTGTCGAACTCGAAATAGCCGGCCTGTTGCCCGTAGACGAAATTGGTGGAGATATTGGGAACCTCGGGCGGCGGGCGGACGAGCTGCACACGGGCGTGGCCGTCGGCGGTGTCCTTTCCGTCGGTGAAGCTGAGCACGCGATGCACGTATGCGTTCTGGTCGATGAGCCACTGGCCGGGCTCCTGCCAGGCCTGTCGGGGCATGAGCGGGTTGTAGCCGGGATTTTCATTGCCATAGACGAGGTCGTTGTCATCGCGCGTGCTCGGGACGGCATCAAGACCACCCGCATCCCACGGACCGAGATACGTGACATCCGTGTTGATTTCCTGACCGGACGCATTCTGCGGGTTGATAAACGGAAGCTTGAAAGGAATGCGAGGTTCATCAGCGGGCGCATCGATGGGCGTGATAAAGGCCTCGTTGTAATCGACGTTCTGGCCACCGGGGTAGGTGACGCGGTAGACGAAGATGGCGACCTGGATGCGTCCGCCGGAGCGACGGAACATGCAATCCCAGTAATACTGAGGCGTGGGCTGCGCGATGTTGGCGTTGCCGAACTGGGTGCGCATCGGGTAGGCGCGTTCTTCCTGCGTGATGAGGATATGGGGCGGACCGAACGTGCCGTACTTGCGAAGGTTGTAGGGGATGCCGACAAGATTCGGGGCCGAGCCGGTCATGCCGCCGGGAAATTCGGTGACGATGCTTGATCCGCCGCCATGACTGAAAATATCGATGGAACCAGTCTCATCGAAGTTGGTGGTTGCACCATCGTTGTTCAACACCAAAGCCGGACGAATCCAGCACCAATCGCCGGCTATGGTGGGATACTCGTGACTCACGTTGTTCAGCCCGACATTGAATTCATCCAGTGTGCCGAAGTCGGAGGGCTGAACCTTCATGCGGATGATTGAGAGCGCGTTGTTGGCGACGATGGGGCCGGTGACCTGATCGACGGATTCACGCTGCTGGACAATGCCGGCGGGAAAGAGCGCGGCGATGCTGATGACGCCGATGCCGAGGATGAAGATGCCGAGAAGGACTTCAACCAAGGAGAATGCGCAGCGATGACGACCGAGACGGTTCCGCCGGAATTTCTTGCACGACTCTCCGCCGAGGACGGCGGACGAGTCGTGGCACCGAAGACATGCGCTTCGTGAGGCGGCTGCAGCAGAATCGACCATGAAATGGAGGGGAAGTCTGGTCATTTCATGGCCACTCCGGTGTAGCGATTGAAGTTGATGCGATCGGCATTCTTGTTGATGTAGTCGCCGAGCTCGGCCTGGCGGGTTGCGGAATTGGTCCAATCGGAATCACCTTCGATTTCACGGCAGGCCTGCTCATCGAAGACGGAGAGAAGCGGCACCAACTCGATGCAGATTTCATCGGTCGCATCGTGCATTTCATAGATCGAGCCGACAAACTGACCTGTCGGATCCGGGGTTTGACGCTGGTCGCCATTGAAGTCGATCCAGAAGAAGTCGGAATCATTGACAGGACTGTTCATGCGACGTGTGCCATCGGGGCCGTACATCACACCAATGACATTGCCGGCCTCTTCAGAAGTCTTGGAAAGATTTGACGCGACATACCACGTGTTGTCTTCATCAGTGGCGTAGGACGGACCAGCGACATTGACGCCGATGGGCAACCTTCGTGAAGGCGTATCGTTGATGGGGCGGAAACAATCGAAAATCGCGTTGTATGACCCAGCTCCGGTCGAGACATTGACGGAGCGACTTGCGCGGGTGTAGGCGGCGGTGACCACTTCAATCTGCGTCTGGGTTTCGTTCACAAAGCGCGGGACGAATGCGACGAGGACAACCTGATTGTTCTTGATGGCGTAAGCGCGGGCGGTATCGAGCGAGGCCATGATCGCGTTCTTGGCGGAGGATCGCTTGGCATCCTTGGTGACCGCGCGGAAGCCCATGATGGTGATGGAACTGATGAGCGCGATGATTCCGATGACGGTGAGGAGCTCGATGAGGGTGAAGGCGCGCGAACGACGACCGGGACGGTTGTCCCAGCGGAGAATATTGAGGCCATGACGACCGGGACGGTCGTCCCACCGGAACACTGAAATGGAGCGAACGTGATTCACGAGCGATCCCTTGAAAGGGGGTAGGAGTAGATGTTGTCCGCGGCGGCGTTGATGTCAGCCTGAACCTGGGGGGTGTTCGGCAGCGGATTATCACCGAGGTGCAGGTCGCCGAGCTTGCCGTCAGGACCGGCGGAGAAGAAACAGATCTTGGCACCAACGCAGTAGCCGTACTTGATTTCCGATTGGGTTTTGATGGTGCCGTCGGGATTCTGCGGGGGGTTGCCGGAGTTCGCAGTGATCGCATTGGTGTCCGGCGCGCCGGGGAACAGCACACGAATGGGATTGTCCCAGGCATCGATGATGTCGTAATCAACTTCGCCATCGACGACTTGTGCGGTGGGAATCTTGCGGATGAACTTGGAATCGACCTTGGTGAGAATGTCGGAGGCGGTGTTGGTGCGAGAGATCATGTACAGCACGCGGCGAAGCAGGTGCGTGCTGTCAGCGCCAGCGATGTAGTTCGGGGCGTTCTCATCAATGTCATAGATGGAATTGGGATAGGGGTCGCCCTGCATGCCAATGGTGATGGTGCGTTTTGCGGACTGCTCCCAATTGACGAGCGCCTGATCAAGCAACGTGAGGGTGTTCTGCGTACGGTCGATGTCCGAGCGCGTCATCAATGAGGAAGTGATGGCGACAGTGAGGCTGGCGAGGATGGCGATGATGCCGATGACGATGACGAGTTCGATGAGGGTGAAGGCACGGGGATGACGACCGGGACGGTCGTCCCACCGGAGAGAATTGAGGCGCGGATGACGACCGGGACGGTCATCCCACCGGAACACTCCGCACGACACATCATGGGTTTTGCGTTGCATCATCATCACGGGCCGATCTCCACGATGTTGTCCTTGTTGAATTCGTCAGCATCGATGCGACGATTCTGGTCAAACGACTTGTCCGGGCCGGCAGAGAAAAAGGCGAACTCGCCGGCTTCAAGCTCTGCTGTAGTGCCGGTATCGCCGGCGGCATCGGCCAGGCCGTTCACATCCGTGCCGGTCTTGAATTCCCAGGGACGAAGAAGGAAGAAATCCGAGAGCGTGGGAACGCGATCGTTGTAGGGATTGCCATCATTATTGCGATCCACTCCGGAGCGATAAGACTGAGAGAGCCCGCCTGGCGGATAGGGCCTGCGGTAGTACCGGATGGGCTTGCCCCAATAATCGACAACGACTTTGGGGAGTGTCTGGAAGATTGCGTCGGAAACTTCGCCGGCGAAGACGATGATGGGGTCGCCGTTGCCATCGGTGCCGTTGATGCCGCCGATGAGACGGGGATCCTTGAGTTCGAGGTAAGGACCGAAGACCTGGCCCTGGTCAGAGGGAAGAGGAACTGTCTCGCTGCCATGCGCTGCGCTCGCGCCGGCGCGATCAAGCATGCGATTGGCAACGAGACCGTACTGTGCGAAACTCGATGCAGCATTTCCGTTATAAGTAGCACCCCAGATGCCGTCGGGGCCGGGATTGCGAATGCCGAGCGGCGGGTTTTCAGCATCCCAATCATTGTTGGAAGATGCGCCGGTCACGATGCCGAAGCCGTCTTCATTGTGATTGGCCCAACCGATGAGGTATTCAGCGGGGGACGTGAGGGAATACCAATACTGGACTTCGGTGGCGTAGTTGGGATTGTCGGGATGAATGTCATCACCAGTAAACCCAGGACCAATATTTTGCCGGTCCTGTCCGAGCCAATCGAAGAGTCTGCGATATTCGCTTACTGCCGGGTTGGGATTTGCACCGGAAATCTTGGTGCCGAGGATGGGCGGGATGTAGCCGATGTCGGACTTGAAGCGGACGACAGCCTGCTTCATGGTGTTCATGAGCGCCTGCGTGTTGGTCCGCTGCGCGCTGCGCGTGGCACCGGCAATGGCGACGACGAGCAGGCCGACCAGAATCAAGATGATCGCGATGACCACGAGAAGCTCGATGAGCGTGAACGCGGAGCGGAAGCGTTTGCAGCGGGCTGAGCGGGGATGTGAGAAGTTCAAAACCATAAGCAGGAGTTCACCTGTGTGAGGAGCGCGAGGTGCGCGAGAACAAATCATCCCTTGTTGCCGGAGACGCTTTCGATCATCTTGACCAGCGGAAGGAAGAGCGCGAGGACGATGCCACCGACGACGGTGCCGAGCACAACGACGAGGAGCGGTTCGAGCAGGCTCAGCAGGGACTGAACCGCGACATCCACTTCTTCATCGTAGTTGTCAGCGATCTTCATCAGCATGTCATCGAGGTCGCCGGTTTCCTCGCCGACATCGATCATGTTGACGACGAGGGCATCGCAAACCTTGGCTTCGCGCAGGGGGCCGGCGAAAGTTTCGCCTTCACGAATGGAATCATGCACCTTGGTGAGCGCCTGCTCGTAGACGTAATTGCCGGCGGTGTCGCGGGTGATCATGATGGCTTCAAGGATGGGGACACCGGCGGAGATCAGCGTGCCGAGGGTGCGCGTGAAGCGCGCAATGGCGGTACGTCGCACGAGCCCGCCGATGATGGGGATGTGCATTTTTATGCGGTCGGTGATGGCGCGGCCGGGGCCGGTTTTCCTGATAAGTTTCAACAGGAAGAAAATGATGAACGGCCCGCCGAGTATCCAGACTGCACCGGGTATGGAATGGCCCTTTCCGGCGACCCAGAGGCTGAGGTCGATGAGCTTGAGGGTGAGCGTGGGAAGCTCGACGTTGAAATCGTTGAAGATGGCCTGGAACTTCGGGATGACGAAGATCATGATTCCCGTGACGATGAGCACCGCGATGCAGATGACGACGGTGGGATAGATCATGGCACCGATGATGCGGCGCTTGAGACGCTGGGCCTTCTCCATGAAGTTGGCGAGACGCTGGAGGATGACGTCGAGCACACCACCGATTTCGCCGGCGTTGACCATTTTGCAATAGAGGCGGTTGAAGGCCTTGGGGTGCTTGGCCATGGCGTCGGAAAGCGTGGAGCCGGCTTCGACATCTTCAGCGACCTGGCCGAGAATGGATTTGAGGAGGCCGGGACGCTGCTGCTGCTCCAAGATTTGCACGGAGCGCAGCAGGGGCAGGCCGGCATCCTGAAGCGTGGAGAGCTGGCGGGTGAACAGCGTCATTTTTTTGGTGCTGACGCCACCGATGCTGAAGGACGAGAGACTGCGTTTTTTCTTGGCCTTGAGCGTGTCGCCGCCACGGACCGCGGACGAGCCCTTGATTTTCTGCTCGCGCACGGATGTTGGAAAATAGCCTTGCGACTTGATGCGCTGAATGGCCTCTTCACTGGAGACCGCTTCAACAGTGCCTTTTTGCTGCTTGCCCGCAGAGTTCAGAGCTTCATAAGCGTAGGTGGGCACGGGAGTTCTCCAACATGGTTGCCGGACGAGCGGCGAGAGACGGGAAAGGCGCGATGACGCGCGGGAGGGTTATTCATCAGTGATCGTCTCGCGGACGACTTCATCGATGGTGGACTGGCCTTCATAAATGGTGAGCAAGCCGGATTCGCGGAGCGTGCGCATGCCGCGCTTGCGAGCTTCGTTTCGAAGGACGGTTGTGGAAGCTTCCTTCATGACGAGATCGCGCATGGTGTCATCAAGCTGCATGATCTCGAAGATGGCGCGACGACCGCGATATCCGCTGCCGTTGCAGTTGTCGCATCCGCGGCCACGGTAGAAGACCTTGCCTTCCACGTCGGCGGGGCGGAGTTGAAGTTCCATCAACTGCTCTTCAGTCGGGACGAATTCCTCTTTGCAGTTGAGGCAGATGCGACGCACGAGGCGCTGGGCGACGATGGCTTCGATGGTTGCGGTGAGAAGGAATGCGGGAACACCGAGATCAAGCAGACGGAGAATGGATGAGGGGGCATCGTTGGTGTGCAGCGTGCTGAACACGAGGTGACCCGTGAGCGACGCCTGCACGGCAATCTGCGCGGTTTCGAGATCGCGAATTTCGCCGACGAGAATGACATCGGGATCCTGACGAAGGAATGAGCGAAGGAGACGGGCGAAAGTCAGTTCCTGCTCGGGGTTCACCTGGCACTGAATGAGGCCGTCAATGTCGTATTCAACGGGATCTTCGGCGGTGAGGATCTTCGTTTCGTGATCGTTGAGCGAGTTGAGCGCTGCGTAGAGCGTGGTGGTTTTGCCGGAGCCCGTGGGACCAGTGACGATGACGATGCCGTTGGGCTTGGCAATAAGCTGGCGCATCAGATCGAGGTCGTCTTCGCGGAGACCGATGCGCTCCAGGTTGAGCTGGACGTTGGAACGGTCAAGGACACGCATGACGACGGATTCGCCGAACATGGTGGGCAAGACCGAGATACGAAGGTCCACGGGGCTGTTGTTGAGCGTGAGTTCAATGCGGCCGTCCTGCGGGAGGCGGCGCTCGGCGATGTCGAGGTTCGCCATGACCTTGATACGAGAAACGATCGGCAGCGCGAGGTGCGGCGGCGGCGGGATCATTTCATAGAGCACGCCGTCAATGCGGTAGCGCATCTTGAACTCGCCATCGAAGGGTTCGAAGTGAATGTCCGAGGCCTTGTCCTTGATGGCGTTGAGGAGAACGAGGTTGAGAAGGCGAACGACCTTGTTGTCTGAAGCGGCGGAGGCGAGCTGATCGAGGTCAATGGAGTCGCCGCGATTCTTGAATTGTGCAAGGGAATCGGAATCACTGAGTTCCGACATCATCTTGGTGAGGGATGATGCTGCATCGCCGGAGTAAAGCTTCTGAATCACCTTATCGATCTGCTCGGGAGGCGCAACGACCGCAACGACCTTGAAACCCATGAGCAAACGAAGGTCATCCACAGCGCGGAAGTTGCCGGGATCCTTCATGGCGATGGTGATGGTGTTGTTCTGCTTATTGAACTCCAGAGGAACGATCTGGTAGGTGGTGGCGGTTTCCGCGGGAAGGGCTTCAATGGCCTCCTTGGAAATCTTGTCAACATCAATATCAACCATCCGCATGCCGGCTTGGCCGGCGAGGGCTTCAAGGACATCTCGCTGGGTGATCACACCCAGCTCGACAAGAATCTCACCAATCTTTTTGACCTGCCCCTTCTCCTTACGGGCAGTCTGAATCTGCAATGCTTCGTGGACTCGCTCCCGGGTGACCTTTCCGAGCTTGGTCAAAATGCGCCCGATTCGCCGCCCTTTGAGTTCTGCAGGATCAATCGATGCCACGGGGGCTGCCTTTGATGTTGAGGACACTCGACTCATCAACCGACCATCCAATCTGTGTTCCCGGAGCATTGACCGGAGAACCAACGATGTCGTAACGAGGTTCAGCCGAAGCCGAACACACAGGCGATGCAAATACGTTCGGTCTACCTAAATTGAATGTTCCAACAATTCAACGGCATATGCAAAAGATTTCGCCTCGCAATTGTGTGAAAAATAAATAACACAACTGGATTACGAAATGTTTTCTGCGTTGATTTTGGGCATGAACACAAGTGGGGTTGATGCCAGTATGTGACAGATCATTCCGTCGGTGGCGGTGCATCCCACTCTTCGCGGCCAATCTTGCCGCCGGCACGATGAACTTTCTCTGCCAAGTCGCCGGGGTCCTTGCTCTTGTCAATCATCTCATCCGCAGCAATAAGTCCCTTCTGGTAGAGCGACCAAAGGTGGTCGTCGAGGAGTTGCATGCCGAATTTGCGCCCGGTCTGGATGGCGGAGTCGATTCGGAAGGTCTTGTTTTCGCGGATGAGGTTGGCGATGGCGGGCGTGATGACCAGGAACTCATAGGCGGCCACACGGCCCGGCTTGTCGGCTCTGGCCAGAAGCACCTGGCTGAGGACAGCGATCAACGAGGTCGAAAGCTGCACGCGAACCTGTGCCTGCTGATTCACGGGGAAGGCGTCGATAACACGGGTAATGGTTCCTGCAGCACCCGTGGTGTGGAGGGTTGCAAAGACCAAGTGGCCGGTTTCAGCGGCACGGATGGCGGCTTCGATGGTTTCGAGATCGCGCATTTCGCCGACGAGGATGACGTCGGGGTCGGCACGGAGCACACGACGAAGGGCTTCGGAGAAGCTGGGCACATCCACGCCGACTTCACGCTGGTTGACGACCGATTTCTTGTGATAGTGGTAATACTCGATGGGGTCTTCAGCAGTCACGATGTGACGATCGAGATTCGTATTGATGAAATCGATCATTGTGGCCAGAGTCGTGGTCTTACCAGATCCGGTGGGGCCGGTGACGATGAACAGGCCACGAGGTCGCCGACAGAGTTCCTTGCAGATATCCGGCAGACCAATCTGATCGAACGTGAGCAGTTTGTTGGGAATCAGACGCAAAACAAGGGTGATATCGCCACGCTGACGGAAAACGGCCACACGGAAGCGAGCCTCCGTGCCGTAGGCGAAACCGAAATCGCAGCTTCCTTCTTCCTGCAGTTCCTGCTGGGCGCGTTCAGGCGTGATGGATTTCATCAACGCCACGCAGTCATCATTATCGAGGACTTTGGTGTCGAGGCTGCGAAGACTGCCGTGGAGACGAATGGTGGGCTTGCGGCCAGTGGACAAGTGCAAGTCCGAGGCGCCGGTCTTGATGACTGTATCGAGCAACCGGTCTATCTGAAGTGACGACATTTCACGCTACTCCGATCTCACGAATCAACTGGTGCTGCACTGTACCGTGCGGGCACTCAGGAACTCCACAACTATATGTCCACATTGCTGGAAAGCACGGTTTCGGCCTGTGCGTGCTTGGCGATTTCATCCGGGGTTGTGTCACCACGCAGAATCTTGATCTTGCCATCGCCGATCAGGGTCCGCATGCCTGAGCGGACTGCGGCTTCCCGAATCTTGCCGACCGATGAACGGGCAAACGCCAATTCGCGGATTTCGCTGTTCATGCGCATCAGTTCAAAGATGGCTTTTCGGCCACGGAAGCCGATATCGCCGCAGTTGGTGCAGCCGACGGGCATACTGATGTTTCCTGCTGCGGCCTCTTCGGGCGAGATGCCGACCAATTTGAGCAGGCGTGCATCCAATTCCTTCAATTCCGCCCTGCGACGGCACTTGGGGCATAGGACGCGGAAGAGCCGCTGACCCATGATGGCCTGAATCGCGCTTGCGACGAGGAAGGGCTTCACCCCCATATCGATGAGACGTGTAATCGCAGAGGGGGCATCATTCGTGTGCAATGTCGAGAAGACCAAGTGGCCCGTGAGCGCGGCTTGAATAGCGATTTCAGCCACTTCACGATCGCGGATTTCACCGATCAGCACGATGTTGGGGGCCTGACGCAACATTGAGCGAAGAATGATGGGGAAGGTCAGGCCGATCGTGTCACGAACCTGACACTGGTTGATACCGTTGAAATTGTATTCCACCGGGTCTTCAGCAGTGATGATTTTGCGATCCGGGCGGTTCAGCACATCAAGCGCGGAATACAGCGTGGTGGTTTTTCCAGACCCGGTCGGTCCGGTGACAAGGAAGATGCCGTTGGGTCGGCGGATGATGCGGTTGAACGTGTCGAGGTTGTCGGGCTCGAATCCGAGATTCACAAGACCGATTTTGACAGATTCGGGCCGGAGAATACGCAAGACCACGGATTCGCCGTGATAGGCGGGGCAGGTGCTGACACGGAAGTCGATCTGCTCACCATCCACGGGCATCTTGATGCGGCCGTCCTGCGGAACGCGGCGCTCGGCAATGTTGACGCCGGACATCAGCTTGAAGCGTGCAAGCAGAGGGCTTTGCATGCGCTTCGGGAGATTGTCGCGCACGTGGCAGACACCGTCGATACGGTAGCGCAGCATCACGCGGTCAGCCATCGGTTCAATGTGAATATCGGAAGCCCGGGCGCGAACAGCTTCCGTGATGACGCGGCCAGCGAGACGGATGATCGGTGCGTCTTCGCCGGCAGCGATATCCACGGATGCGTCCACGGAGCGGTCCACCGTGACATCAACGGATTCCGTTACGAGCGATTCGTTGGAAAAAAGCTTGTTGGCACCTGTTCCGCCGCCGCCTGACTTATTGTCAACAAAGGCTTTGATCGCAGACTTGGACGCGATGGCGGTGTCGATTTCGCAGTTCAGGCGAAAACGCAAGAGATCCAGAAGTTCAAGATCCATCGGATCGTGGATCACCAGCTTGAGCCTGCCGTTTGTCTTGTGCAGCGGCAACACCAAGTGCTTGCGGACAAGGTCCGAAGGAACGAGGTTCATATCCACCTTGTCGCTCATTCCCGGCGCATCAAGGTTGATGAACTCCATGTCGAACTGGGCAGCAAGAGCTTTGGCGACATCCTGCTCCTTGCAGAACCCTGCTTCGATCAAGGCTTCACCGATGCGCTTGCCCGAGCCTTTGGCGATTCCAAGCGCCTGCTGCACCTGAGCGTCGTTCACGACCTTCCATTCGGTGAGAATCTCGCCGATTTTCTTGCGGTTTCGAGCCATTGTTCTTCTGGTTCACTCTCGTGCGGGAGCTTTTATCGGGAAACCCTTAGTATTGTCGTAGACGGACCGTGCCGCAAGTGCGCGACGCTCGTCGCAGAATTTCCGCTTCGATACATGCACATCGCTGTCAGAATCAAATGCCATGGGCAAGGAACCGAAACCTCCGCTGAGAATGCTGGTCACTGCAGGCCCGACGCACGAACCGATCGATGCTGTGCGATATCTCGCCAATCGGTCCTCTGGCCGCATGGGCATGGCGATTGCCCAGGCAGCCGCATCGCGCGGGACTCCATGCACGCTTCTGCTGGGACCGACCCCGCTCAATTCGCCTGTCCATTCGCAGATTCAGGCCGTACGGTTCCAGTCCACTGCGGACCTTGAGGTCCTGCTGAGGCGGCATTGGCCTGATCATGATGTGCTGGTGATGGCGGCGGCGGTGGCGGATTTCAGGCCGGCAAACGCCAAATCCGGCGAGAAGATCAAGCGGACCTCCGCAGGCATGACGCTTGAGCTTGAGGCGACACCGGATTTACTTGCTGGCATTGCCCCCTTCACGCGCCCGAACCAACTTGTGGTCGGGTTCGCCCTTGAGCCGGCGGATCGATTGATTTCGTCAGCGATGGACAAACTCACGCGAAAGAAGATGGATGCGATCGTGGCGAATCCGCTGGAGACGATGGATTCACCGGATGTTCGTGCGACCGTGATGTTCAGAAACGGCTCGGCAGGAAGCCCTTCGAGAATCGATCTTCCGCCTATGTCCAAGGAACTGTTTGCAACGTGGCTGGTGGACCGAGTGCTCCGAATTGCGGGCGGGCAGCAGGCGATGAATGGCTGACAGACACACTTGAAGAATTCCGGCACTCCGCGCGCAACATTCAGACATGTGAGACGTCTTTACCTCAGCCCGATCACGTCCGATCGTGGCATACCCGATTCACTCACAGGAACATTTCAACCATGAATCCGACACAACTTGCCAAGCCGTTGATTGTCGCATTGACGTGCGCACTCGCAGCGTTGACATCGCCGCATCCTGCGACGGCACAGTCTCAATCCGAACAGCATGAATCCACGGAACATCGGCCGGGCATCAATGTCTCGTTCAACGGCGGGACGATCAGTCAATACATCGACACGGTCCGGAAATCGGACCCGGATGCCAACATCGTGCTTCTCAGCAAGCTTGATGACGTGACTCTTCCGCCGGTGAAGTTGCTGAATGTGGATGTGTTCACGGCGCTGAAGGTACTGACATGGATGCCTGCGACCTCGGATGATCGGCCGGTGTCGATCGACGTTGGGCGAGAAAACCCGGAGTTCACAAATCAGGCGCCGGTTTTCATCATCGCCGACCACACAAAGGGACCGGCAGCTCCGCCACGAGAGCGTGTCGTGGTGATTTCCCTCAAAGACCTGATCAATGATTCGCTGTCCGCGGATGACATTCTGACCGCGATGGAATCCTCCGCGAAGCTTGCGGGCAAAGATTCCGCGCAGCCTGAGATCCGATTCCACAAGGAGACCGGGCTTGTGATTGCGCGCGGCACGAATGAGCAGATCGACGCAATACAGGAAG
>DASZQE010000478.1:0-5962 GCA_035550175.1 Phycisphaerales bacterium
CTGGCGATCGCTCAACATGCGTCCCGCGTGTTCCAGACTCTCGGCAGCAATCACTCCTGCAGCCAGGTGACCGTTTTCATCGCGAGCCTCATAGACGTATTGCATAGCACAATCCTCCGGGTTCAACGAACCGTTAACTTGCGAGTTTGAGGGCCGGATCGACCGTATCCTCACAGAGTGAAGCAATTCCAAGTAATTCTCGTACCGGAATAAGGCCTGCCTCTACTTTGGCAAACCCGTCTTGTATCAGTGTCGTCATGCCGCGCTGAACCATCTGCTGTCGCACGGATTCGATCGTCAGGTCACGTGCGACCAAAGAGTTCAGATCCTCATCGGTGACCAGCAATTCAAATATGCCGATGCGTCCGCTTGTGCCCAGGTTGCCGCAGGTTGAGCATCCTTCTCCCACGAACGACGCAGTCACTGAGCGATGTTCAGGATTGATTCGAGTGACAGCCTCGTGATCGCGCGGCGATAGCGTATGCGGCTGCTTGCATTGCTGGCAGATCTTCTTGGCCAACCGCTGAGCCAGGACGCCGCGCAGAGCTGCGGAGACCATGTACGGTTCCAAGCCCATGTTGATGAGGCGGGGAATCGCAGTTGGCGCGTCATTGGTGTGAAGCGACGATAGCACAAGATGGCCGGTGAGCGCAGCTTCCGTGGCGAGCTTCGCAGTTTCAGGATCGCGAATCTCCCCGACCATAATGACGTCCGGATCCTGGCGAAGCAGGGATCGGAGCGCATGCGCAAAGGTGAAGCCCGCCTGACTGTGGGTTGGAAACTGGTTAGTGCCCGGCAGGTAACGCTCGACGGGGTCTTCAACTGTGCTGATGTTATGTTTGCTCGTCACAAGGTCCGAAAGCGCCGCATACAGCGTTGTGGTTTTCCCGCTGCCTGTCGGGCCCGTGACGAGAACCAATCCATAAGCCACCTGGCAGATTGATCGGAATTGCGTCAACATTCTCGGCGCGAACCCCAGGTGATCCAATAGTCGCGCTCCGGAATCACGATCCACGAGCCGCATGACCACTTTTTCGCCGAATCGTGTCGCCATCGTCGAAACTCGCAAGTCGATGTGACGACCGGTAAGAGTGATCGATATGACGCCATCTTGCGGAAGACGACGCTCCGAGATGTCCATTCCAGCCATGATCTTGACTCGGCTGACGACAGCGGAGAGATATCGTTGTGATGGATGCATGGCATTGATGAGTTCACCATCAACGCGATATCGAATTCGAAATGATTTCAGATCGGGTTCGATATGAATGTCGCTGGCCTGCAGTTCGATCGCACGATGAATCACGTGATTGACAAGTTTCACCACGGGCGAATCGACCGACGTGGCCATCAGGTCAGCATCGGTTTCAGATGGTTGCTGATCGATGATTTCAAAGGAATTGCTGTCCGACGCTCCCAAAATTGTGTCGAGATCGGATTCGCCTTGCGATTGAGACAATTGCTTCATGCGACCGGCAAGCTGCTGGACAAGTTCTCGGATGGCGCGGATGTTGTCAGCATCGGCGGCGATGGTCTGCACGCGCAAGCCTGTGAGTCGTTGGATTTCTTCAATCAATACGATATCGGTGAAATTCTCGATCGCGATAGTGAGCCAGCCTTCGCTTGACGAAAGCGGCAGGAAATTATGGCGATGCTGGAAGGCAGTATCCAAGACGGCAACAGCATCTTGTCGAACCATTTCCGGAGTTAATGTTGCGAACGGAATGGATAAGGATTCCGCGAGTGCTTCTGTGATCTCATGCGATTTTGCGTAATTCAGCTCAATGAGCAGTTTGCCGAGAGGCTTGCGCGGTTTTGTGGTGCGCTGGAGAGTGATAGCCTGGTCGAGCTGATCGGTCGTGATGATTCCTCGGGACACAAGGATCTCACCCAGTCTTCGTGGGCGCGCGCAATCCTGGCCATCATCCTTCCCACTGTTGAAATCGCTCTCAGTCGACATGTGCATGCTCACTCAATTGATAACGATATGAATCCGTCAGGCCCTTCAAGTCGGACTGCGTTCTGGCTTATTTCAACGATCCGATAGGAGTCGATCATTTCACCCGTGCTATACAGTCGCCCGTCGATGAGCGCTCTTTGTTCACGACCATTCACGATGGCCTGAAGCCGTTGTGGGATTGCAGCATGAGCGATGGGTTCTTGTTGAGGCGCCTGCATCGGAGTCAGTCCGATGATGCGCTCCCAATCGAATGGATTGGATTCAGGGAAGATTTGAATTGAATCAGAACCTTCTTGAATCGGCCGTTCCTGAGCGAGAGGCCTCTGCTGTGCAGACGGTGGATTCGGAATATCTCCCTGTGCCATCGATGGGCTTCGATCGAAGAAAACAGATATCAACACCATGAGCGGTGACAGTGTGCATAGAGTGATGGCAACCTGTCGAACATGCGGTCGCTTTGCCCATTGACGAAACTGTGCCAGTTGGTCTCTCATGACGCCTCAATTGTTGGGAACAGATAGGATTCAAGTCGAATCGTCACTTGCAGGTCATCAAGTGAATGTGATGGAGAACGACTTACACGGACTTGCGTGATGCGCGTAGGGGCGGAATATGTCTCAATTCTCTGAATGAGCTGATACACCGCATCGTGTGTTCCTGAGCATGTGATATTGATCGGCGTCAGAGAGAACGCTGCGCGACGCGAAGTTGGGTCACAACTGATTGATTTGTCCGAGAAATGAAGGTCCGCGAGATCGTGATTCAGGCTGTTCAGTACCTGGGCGAGAACGCCGGCCGCCTGAGTTTGTGACCTCATGCCTTCGATAGAATTGTCTGCATTACGCTGACTGTCGGATTTGAATTGCTCCGTTGTGAGCTGCACAAGCAGAGCTGCCGAGTTCGCATTGGCCTGCGCTGCTCGTGAAAGCAGATACCACGTTGTCGCAATGCAGAGTGTTGCGAAGACGGCAATGAACATCCAATGAACACGTTGTATTCCACGCATTGCGCTAATTCCCTGAGAAGGCATACCGCGATGACTGCTGCTGCATATCAAATGTGATCTGAAACTGATGAAGTGGAACGCCGTTTAGAGTGGCGTCCCGAGATTCTTCAAGTCGAACATGATTAAAAATCCTCGCGTCGGCCAGGCTGTTGAGGGCATCTGAAATGGCCGTGTTGTGGGTTGAGAATCCGTCGAGTTGAACCCGAATCCCCATACGTGCGGCGGCAATCGTATTTTGACCTGTCTTCTTTGCGGGAGCATCGAGCTGTTCAATCTTTGGCGCCTCAAAGAGGATGGTTCGTATTGCAATCGTGTCAGGAATGGAATGGAGCACGGCAGCCATAGAGGATGCAAACCCCGGTGCGGTCAGTTGTGCCTCAAGCGCGCGAGCTTCCATGCTATGCGATTGTTCCAGAGAGTTTGATGCACGGAGCGCAATCAGCCTGGCACGAGCGTGTCGCAGTTCACTGACAGCCTGTTGCGAGCGAATCGCCGCGTAGATCATCAAGGCTGCGCTGCACCCGAGAATTGAGAACGGCAGCGCTAAGTGACGTGTGTGTCGATGAGTATCGCTGTGAGGAATTCCAAGTAACAGATTGATTCGTGTCATCGCGGCTCCTCCTTCAAGAGATGTTCGCGCTCATATAACGCGAGTCCCAGAGTGGGAAGCCACTCATTGAACTTCTTGTCAAGCCGTGAATCCTGAAGCACGTGAGCGAATGCTGGAGCGCACAAATTCAAGAACGGGCGATATTCGAGCGTCTTCGAGTCGCTCAGGTGCTCGTGAATCGTCTCCGTGATTTCATCAGCTCCGAGCACGCATCCCAACTGGGGCACTTCTGAAGCCGGTCTTGCTTCGGAGAGGTAATGAATGCTGATGGCGATTTCATGGATGACATCCTGCAGCGTGCTGGTGTCCTGCCAATCTATAAGACCCTTGTGATGGTCCGCACTTCCGCGCTTGGACTGGTCAATTGAATGTGCAACGGGGCGAGTGTCTCGACAACCAACAGCTTTTGAAAGAAGCGGCCGTATGAATGTCGGCACTCCCTGCCGAACGACGATCAGTTGTGGATTGCATTGATTGGCTTCAATGATCAGAACGTCTTGCTTGCTGTTGACGCCATATAAAAAACATCGTGCGATCGCACATGTGCGATAGTCCACGGCGAGAGCATTGAGTCCCGCGCCTCGAATTCGCGCAAGTGCGGATTGAAGAAGGTCCGTTTTCGCTGCGACCGCCAGCACCTCTTGGCGCGGCTTGCCGGATTCAACGCATTCTCCGACATTGAGATACGCAGTTGCAAACGAATCAATCGACCAGTTCGATTCCTTCGCAATCGCCCAACGGACTGCTGACTCGAGTTCCTCGGCTTCCATCGGCGCGAAGCGAAGGTGCCTGCACGACGCATCTTCCACGGGCATGCACACGACGCAGTCGCGACCGACAAATGATGCTTGCCTTATGCCTTTGCGGATTGTCTGCTCCACATTCGAATCACTGTTCGATGTGGCGGAGCCTGAGTATGGAGAGTCAAAAGTGTTGAGTGATAGAGCCCCGTTCGTGCGACTGATCTGGGCAAGTCGCAGATGGTCCGACTCGATGCAACATCCAATGGTTGACGTATTCGCCGAGCTTTTGCGCCACACTATCGCCTCCCGATTCTGCCATAGAATCTGGCTCTGTCATGAGTCACAATCGTGTGCGATGATTGCGACTGGTCACTTATCGGTATTCAGATTAGTAAACTGTGCCGTAATTCAAGAAGATAAAGCACGATTGCTGCGATCCGAGCATGAAAGGCCGAAATGTTCGCCTAGGTTAGGCGATATGGTCCTAGATAAGGCCGGAGTTTACTGCCGTCCTGGCTGAAAATGTCTGGATGATGTCTATGCGCTGCTATTCCGATATCAAGACAGAGAGCAACGATCATGCTGGTGGGTTGGATGCCTTGTGCGTCCGACAGCCCATTTTCGAGATGAATTCTGTGATTTGGGGATATGAGCTCTCTGTGTCACCGACAGCGGCTGCAGATGCTCCGTTTTTTGATCCTACAACGGCATTCCAGCGACTTGCGCATTCCGTACTCGATATTATTGGATTTGAACACATCGCGAACGGAAGAAAACTTGTCGTTCCCATTGGTCTCGAGCCATTGGTTCACGATCACTATGCCGTATTTCCAAAAGAAAATACATTGCTCGGCGTTGAGTGGGTGCCGCAAGTCGGCGACGAATTGATCCGTGGGTGCGAGCGTGCACGAAGTGCAGGTTACAGCATTGTTATGACAGTGACGCCGAACGATGATTGTCGCATGCTTCAAAATGCCGCTGCGGATATGTATGCGATGAACTTTGGCAAAGTCCAGATCGATCCACGTGCGGTTGGAGACGAGACGAGAAAAATTCTCGCTTCGTGCTGGCTTGCGCGTCATGTGCATTCAAGGGAGATTCATGAACTCGTTCGGCAACAGGGCTTTTCGTATGTCCATGGTGAGTTTTTCTGTCAACCTGATGTCAAATCAGGCCGACGGCTCTCTTCCACAGAACTGATTCGAATGACTTTGTTCAAGGAGTTGAGCCAGAAGGACATTGATTTCAATCGCATTGAGAATGTCATCAAGCATGACGCGGCATTGGCGCTCAGTTTGATCCAGTACATCAACTCGGCAGCGGTGGGGGTGCGAGCACGAGTGAACTCCATTCGCCATGCGCTGGCGCTTCTCGGTGCGAATGTCCTCAAAAAATGGATCGCAGTGGCTGTGGTGGGCACGACTGGTCATCGAAGTCATCAGGAACTCTTGACCATCTTGCTCACCCGCGCGCGGTTTTCTGAATGCCTTGCATGTGCCGCACAAATGAGCGACCGGGCATATGAGGCGTTTTCAATTGGACTGCTTTCCGGGATCAATGTGCTGTTGAATTGCCCAATGGTTGACGCAGTGAAGTTGGTGCCGGTTGCCGACGAAGTGGGCCGCGTGCTCAACGGAGATCGG
>DASZQE010000479.1:0-10779 GCA_035550175.1 Phycisphaerales bacterium
GCATCGCACGGCGCCGATTCGCAGGAATCAAGCACGCCGTTGCTGTTGGCATCAAGGCCCGGGTTTCCAGCGATTTGCACAGAGTCAGCCACGTTGTTGCCGTCGCAATCCGTGCCCGGACGGGTCACGCCATGCACCACCACAGTGTTGTCAACCTTGAACTGGCTGAAAGTGATGTCGCCAGTCTCCGGCGGAGCATTGATTACGAAGCGGAAGTTGTACATCGTGCCCCAGCGAATGGCATTGCTGTTGCCCAACGGTGAAGCGGGGACCATATCCCATGCAATCTGGGTGCTCGAAACAACGGCCGGCCAATCGGTGCCGTCAAAATTCACCTGTGTCGTCGGTGTGCTGTTGAATCCGTCGCCGCTGTGATAGAAAATGTCATGGAATCCTGATGACGTTACGACTGCACCGGCCGGAATCGGAACATAGAAGCCGTCCACGCTTCGGTCAGAGTTCAAGTTCATCATCGCGTATTCATACGCCCACTGGCCGCCGCCCAGATCGGTGGCCTTGTGCCCGAGGATGATCCGCGAGGTCACGTCATGGGCCGTGCCGCCAGCATCACTCTCTGGTGCCGCGATTTCGGTCAGCGTCACCGAGGGATCATTCGTTTTCCAGAACATGATCGCCGGTTGCTCACGCTGCGTGCTTCCTGACAATGCCGCCGTGTAGTTCGGATCAGATCCCGAAATTGTGATTGCCCGCGACGATGCATTGTTGTCCTGGTTGCCCAATCCGCAGTCCGAAGGCGTCACGTACATCGCTTCAACGTAGTACTTCGCTCCCGGGTTCAGCGTGGGATTCAGATCCGCCGTCTTCACCTGAACACGACGAGTAATGCTCGTGACGCTCACTGAACCGTTGTTGTTGCGGAAGGGGTAAGGCCATGTATACGCACCGCTGTGGGCATTGATGTCGAATCGCGGCCCAAGTCCGCCGGTTGTTGACAACTGCGTGCCGTTACGGCCCGAGGTGTATGGATCGGCGCAACCTACGCCCAGCACTGCTCCGCCTTGTCCATTGCACGTGCAGCAGATGTTGTCCGTCAGAGCGGTGAAAGCATGCTTCAGCCAGCTCATGCCGATTTGCTCAAACTGGCCAACTCCGTTGACCACTCGATATCGGTACATGTTCTGAGGAATGACGGGGTGATTGTTGCTGTTGGCGACCCACGGCAGATTTTGGTTGCCGATGTTGCACGAATACGTGCCGACGCTGAACGCATCAATGTCACCGACGTTCGTGTAATTCGAGATGCTCTGAAGGTCGCCGACGATGACGTCCGGACCTACGTTGTTGTTGCAGCCTGGGAAGGCACTTGTCTTTGAGCCGATAAAGCTGACCGCAACGCAGATCCCCGCTGCGATGGTCAAACGAGAAGCATGACGCGTATGCACTTTCAATCACTCCTTCTGAAATTGTACGAAGCAATCTGGATCCTGTTCAGCGACGCCGTCCCGACCACAAACCCCGAATTTTCCCTAGGTTAGGTTCTTATATCACAGCGGACAGGCGGGTCAAATGGAAAATCTAACCATTAGTGAATACCGGGGTTATCGGTTGGTTTGAATGTGTCCAACCTTGTCCCAGTTTCACTTATTCCTCTTGTCTCGTCGGTTGCTGAAATCCATGTTCATCGTGTGTGTACTCAATCCTCTTTCCCAGGGGGAACCCGGAACCACGGAATGGTTATTCGCTCGCTTCAAATGTGAAGTTGCATAAACACTGCTTCAAGTTGAAAGGATCCCAGTGGCTTGGGACAAAAAAAGGGCCCCGACTGGGGAGGCATTCCAGTCAGGGGCCGATCCAGGGGGGCCTGTCCCACCCAACGTGTTGCCAAAGATTCCAATTTGTCTGCAGCCTTGGCAACCGCAAGATTGCAGATCACAGGGGATTGAATGGAACTGTGCCGGTTATCGTAATTTCAAGGTCAAAAATCACGATTCGGCCCTATATTCGACCTTGCCTTACAATCACTCTCTCGCCGCAGATATGTGTTCTCCAACATGATCGGACGATGCGGTTTTCGTCGTTTTTAGGGTTCACTTGAGAGGAGTACCGCGTGCCCAGACAACACGTCGCGGTCTATGCGGGGTCTTTCGACCCCATCACCCTCGGCCACTTGGATGTCTTGCGCCGCGCCCGTCGGCTGTTCGACGGAATCATCCTCGGCATCGGCCACAACCCCGAAAAAGAGGCCCTCTTCTCCTTCGAGGAACGCCAGGAAATGGCCAGCGCCCTCGTCAGCGAAATGCTCGCTGCCGACCCCGACTCCGCTCCCGTCAGCGTCGAGGTCTATACCGGCCTGACCGTTGATTTCGCCAAGTCCAAAGATGCCTCCGCAATCCTCAGGGGCATTCGCAATATCACCGACCTCGCGGCCGAAACCCAGCTCGCCATCACCAACCGCCAGGTCGTCGATATCGAAACCGTCTTCATCGTCACCGGCGAGGCCTACGCCTTCACCAGCTCTAGTCTCATTCGTCAGATCGCCGCAATGGGTGGTTCGCTCAATCGTCTCGACACCATCGTTCCGCGTATGGTCATCAATCGACTGGAAAAACTCCGCGCTGACCCTCATCGCCCGCTTGGTCGCCTGGCCAGAACGGATCTCGATTGATCAGCCTCAGCACAGATCACCCATCGTGAAACAGGAACCAGCCTGAATGTCCGCACAAGTCCGCATCATCTCAATCGGCACGCTGAACGCTCACCCGCTCTGGCATGAATCCACTCCGGTGCGGACCGGGCACGCCACCTGTTCTCTCATTGAATCCGGCAGGCAGAAAATCATCGTGAATCCCTCGCTGCCCGCCGCCGCGATCCTCGCCCGTCTGTCCGAACGCACCCCTGTCAAACCCGATGAAATCACTGCGGTCTTCGCTACGTCTTTCAATCAGGAACACTGCCGTGCCGTTAGCGCTTTCGATCGCGCATCATGGTTCGCCAGCGAACCTGAACTTGATGCCGCTGCCAATCGCCTCCGCAACCTGCGCGACCAGGCCTCCTCAGTCCGTGATCGCGTTGTGATCGACCAGCTCGATTTCGAGCAATCCATTCTCGACCGCTTCAAGTCCGCGCCCGACAATCTCGCGCAGGGCGTGGATCTCTTCCCTCTGCCCGGCGTCACTGCCGGTCTCTGCGGCCTCATCATCAGCCAACCCGTATCCACCATCCTCATCACCGGCGATGCCGTCGCAACCATCGAGCATCTCGAACGCGCTCAGATTCTTCCCAACGCCGCAAACGCCCAGCAGGCGATGGAGAGTTTTCGCGAAGCCGTCGAAATCGCCGACGTCATCGTGCCTGGCCGCGACAACATGCTCCTCAACCCCGCTCGCGCCCGCATGAGCTGACCACGTCGAATCTTCGCACCAAACGAATCTGTCTTGCATCACGTTGACGGAGGGGCCTTGTAGAACGGCATCGGCACAACCTTCGCTTCCGCCGTCACCTTCCCCAGATCAATCTGCACCGCCGTTCCCACTGCGGTGTGGGCCGGCTCCACATACGCCATCGCAATCGCCTTCCCCAGCGTCGGACTCAGGCATCCGCTCGTCACAACGCCCGCATCCTTCCCTCCGATCATCACCTTCATTCCCTGCCGTGCGCTTCGCTTGCCTTCTAGTTCCAGCCCTGCCAGCTTCTGTCGTGTTCCATTCTTCGCAATGTTCTCGAGCGCATCCTGCCCGATGAATCGTCCCGCTTCCGGATGTTCAACGCCCTTGTCCAGCTTGATTGCGAATTGCACCCCCGCCGACCACGGATCGCGCTCTTCATCAATCTCATGTCCGTACAGCGCCATGCTCGCCTCAAGCCGAAGTGAATCCCGCGCGCCCAGGCCTGTCGGCTTGATCGTCTCCATCGCTTCGTTCTGCCCAAGCATCATGTCCAGAGCCTTGTTCACGAATCGTGCCGGCAGAATCACTTCCACGCCGTCTTCGCCCGTGTACCCGGTTCGTGAAATCATCACCTTCGCCAGAATCAGATTCTTCTCCACGAATCGATACCGCTTCAGCGCCGCCACCTCGCGCGAAAATCCGCCCATCAATCCCATTACCTTCGGCCCTTGGATCGCGATCATCGCCGTGCTCTGCGTCTCATCCTCCATCTTGAACACAAACCCGCGCTCAGACTTCACGTCATTGAAATGCTTCACCAGCTTCAGCCGGTTTGCCGCGTTGCACACCATGTAGAAATCATGTTCGCCGAGCTTGTACACCAGCACGTCGTCATGACACCCGCCCGCCGGATTGCACACGATCGAATACCGCACCGCGCCCGGTGTCATGTCAACAATCTGCCGTGTGCACACGTGATCCAGAAATTTCCGCGCATCCTTCCCGCCGAAGCGCAGCCGCCCCATGTGTGAAACATCAAACATGCCCCCGCTTCGCCGCACCTGATTGTGTTCCTCAAGAATAGATCCGTAATGCAGCGGCATCTCCCATCCCGCGTACTCCACCATTTTTCCGCCATGCGAAACGTGATAGTCATACAGCGCGGTGCGCAACAATTGGCCGGTCTCAACAGAGGTGCTCATGCAACTCAGCCTATCTTCGCGCGTCTGCAAACGCCACGTCACATGCCTCCACCACGTTCCGTTTGCGCCGCATCGTGCTCACAGTCCAATAAATCCCGCTGAGAATCCGATCCGTATCACACATGCGCAATGCTTGCCGAATTCTTCTGCCCCCATGCCTGCAAAAATCAAAACTGTCTTCTCTATCTTCGCACATGGCGCAACGTCCGCGCATCACCGATCAAATTCCATTCAAACTGTTTAATTTTCCCATCTTGCGAAATCTCTTCGATCCGCATTTTACATCCGCCATTCTTGGTCTAGACTCTTCCCATTGTTCCGTTCAGCGCGGTTCTTTCGGCATAAGCCTTTCGCCGGGCCTGCCGAGTCAAAGGGAATTTCGCTGCTCGGACTCTTGATAAGAGAAAGAGAGCAGAGAGAGAGTCATGAATATCAAAATCGGTTCGCTCAGTGCGGTTGTCGCCGCGCTTGCGGTGGCGTCATCGTCACGCGCTCAGGTGTCTTCCCCCATCTTCGTCCCCTTTGATGGCGCGCAAGTCACCGTCACCTTCCTTTCTTCCGACGCTTCGTTCACCGGAGACCTGTACTTCCTCGGCAGCAGCGCTGATGATGGTGAAGGCGGGCATGGCGGCGGCGTCATTCCGCCTCCAGGGCCCGCTGGCGTACTCGGCCAGTTGCTGTTTTCCAATCACGCAACGCTCGCCGGCACCTCTGTCGTCCTCAACGGCGACTTTAACGAAGGCGACCTCCTCTACTTCGCCTATAACCTCACGCAGGTTGACCCCGGTGAGTCGCTCGACCTCTTCCGCATGGATAACGCGGATGATCAAGCGTACTTCCACTACAGCGAAAACAACCGCCTCGGCATCGAGGATCTTCGCACCTCCAACCCGTGGTACGACGGCGATTACAACGACATCATCGTTGAAATCTCCTTCGCCCAGGTTCCCGTGCCCGCACCCGGCGCACTGGCCCTCCTCGGCATCGCGGGAACCTTCTCCCGGCGTCGTCGCGTGAATTGATCTGTTCACCTCAGCGGTCATCGCGCCTTGAGGCGCGCACCAGACCGAAAAATTCGCATCTTCCCCTTACATGTGCCCGCCCATCAGCGGGCATTTTTTCTTTCGTTTCTGCGCATCGTGAATGTTCTGTCTTCATTCGCAGCACATCACTTCACCCGCTCGCGCACCTCAAACGTCCCGCCATCCTCCGCCAGCGTTCCGCCCGTGAACCACACATCCGCAGGCACGTATTCCACGCGATACATGCCCGTCAGCCATGTGTGCCAGCAATGTGAAATGCGACACTTCTCGTGCAGTCGTTGGAGTCCATTCTGTATGTCTTCGTCTTCAACTGGAATCACCTCTTCAACCCAGCCTGCCGGATAGCTCACCGAGTGGTCCAGCAAAATCATCGCACATTCCTTGCGGAGTGACTTCGCAAGAGCCATTTCTGCTGCTGGTCGGCGATTCCCAAAACCTGTGTAGCTGCGATGTCCGAGACCTCCCATCATGAAATGCGCACTCAGCACTATCGCGCCAATCATCAACAACAACGCCGTCCGCTGTCGCCATTGATCCGATCGGACAAGACACACCACGAACATGAAGCACACGCACGGAATCGCCCACTGCATAAGTGGATCGCCAGCATTACCGAGCGTGGGAGTGAACAACGAAAAAAGAATCGCTGCGAATATCCCGCTTCCCACACCTCCCGCCACCCGTCTCACCGTCGGCTTCCGCACCCCGCCCCACACGAGCGCCGCAATCGTCAGCCCAACACACAACAGCAACCCAATCGCATTCAGCGTCCCGGCCATGTCATCACCGCAAATTCATACGCATCAACCCAGCCCACAACCGCATCAATCTCACAATTCCACGTACGCCCGCAGCCCCTGCATCCCGCCCTCTCTGCCGAACCCGCTTTCCTTGAACCCGCCGAACGGACTCGCCGCATCAAACTTGTTGTACGTGTTGCACCAAACCACGCCCGCCTTCAACCGCTTCGCAATCTCGAAAATCTTGCTTCCCTTGTCCGTCCACACGCCCGCCGCCAATCCATAAGGCGTGTTGTTCGCCCGCAGCACCGCTTCCTCAGGCGTCCGGAACGTCATCACCGCCAGCACCGGCCCGAAAATTTCCTCCCGCGCCACAACATGGCTCGGCTGAACATCCGTGAGGAAACACGGCCTGCAGAAATACCCCTTCGCAGGAATCCGCTGATGCGTTTCCTCTTTCCCCGGCATCTGTAGCTTCGCGCCTTCAGATTCGCCTGCTTCCAAATACCGGTGAATCGTCGCCAGCTGTGCCTTGCTGTTGATCGCGCCGATGTCCGTGTTCTTATCCAAGGGGTCACCCAAGCGAAGCGTGCTGATCCGCTGCGTCAGCTTCGCAATCACTTCTTCAACAATCGCCTCCGCAACAAACAACCTGCTTCCCGCGCAGCAGACATGCCCTTGGTTGAAATAAATCCCCTGGATGATTCCCTCGATTGCCTGATCGATCGAAGCATCCTCGAAAATAATGTTCGGACTCTTCCCGCCCAGTTCCAACGTCAATTTCTTCTTCGTCCCCGCCACCGCCTTCGCGATCATCTTCCCCACCTCCGTCGAGCCCGTGAACGCGATCTTCTTCACGCCCTCATGCTCCACGAGCGCTTTCCCCGTTGCGCCCGCGCCCGTCACAATGTTCACCACGCCCGCCGGCAGTTCCACTTCCTGAAAAATCTCCGCGAGCCGAAGCGCGGTCAGACTCGTCGTCTCGGCAGGCTTCAGCACGCATGTGTTTCCGCACGCCAGCGCCGGTGCCAGCTTCCACGCCGCCATCAACAACGGAAAGTTCCACGGAATGATCTGCCCGCACACGCCCACCGGCTTCGGCTCCCGCCCCGCAAACGCATACTTCAGCTTGTCCGCCCATCCTGCGTGATAGAAAAAATGCTGCGCCGCCAGCGGAATGTCCACGTCCCGCGATTCCGCGATCGGCTTTCCGCCATCCATCGTCTCCAGCACCGCAAACTCTCGCGCCCGTTCCTGCAATCGCCGTGCAATTCGATAAATGTACTTCGCCCGTTGGCTCGCCGGCAGCTTCGCCCACTTCGGCCCCGCAGCCTTCGCCGCTTTCACCGCCGCGTCAACATCCGCAGCCCCCGCCTCCGCCGCTTCATACAACACCTGCTCATTCGCCGGGTTGATCGAGGCAAAATATTTCCCGCTCTTCGGCGCAACCCACTTCCCATTGATAAACAACCCATGTCGCTTCGCGATCTCGACCTTCACCGTCTCCGGCGCTGCGCTGTATTCCCATCCCCCCCTCATGTGACCTGTCGCATCTCCATGTACGTCGCGCGCTGTCGAATCCGTCATTGAACTTCCGCCGCGCACAACCACAGTCGCCCTGCTGATTCCGTTCCCGCTCTCATCCCCTTGTGTCGCTGTTGGCAAGTGCTCGTGTTCCATCAAATCCTCGTGCTTCACAAATCCTACCACCTGCCCGTCTGCACTTCCCCTCCAATCCGCACCGAAAACAACCTCACTCCTCCCAATTCCCGCCCTTCCTGCCGCTCTTGATCTCTCCGCGAATCCGCTTCCCCTCCAATCGCTTCCGCTTCACGCTCGCAGGCGGCTTCGTCTTCTTCCGTACCCTTGGCCGCTTCATCGCCGACCCCACCATCACCCGCAATCGCTCCAGACACGCCTCACGGTTCGCCAGTTGTGATCGCTCCACATCCGCTGAAATCACCACTTCATCCGCATTCGTCAGTTTCTTCCCCGCCATCGCCCTCAACCTTCTGCGCGCCTCCTCATCCATGTCCTCAATATCCAAAACCGAAATCCGCAGCTCCGCCTTCGTGCTGATCTTGTTCACCGCTTGACCGCCCGGCCCGCGCGATCTCGAAAAACTCCAGCGAATCTTCTCCCTCCACGCCCACGCGCCGCGCCCGAGCAGCACCTTTCCGCCGCTTTCACCAGGTTGCTCCTCCGTTGGCTTGCTCATATCCGTCACCATTTTCCCCAGCAGTTGTACATCCCCACCATCACGGTACGCTGTCGCACAATCTTCGCAAATCTACGCTCATGCGCACCCTCACTCATTTCCATCTCACGTTTGCCGCTCTGATCATCACCTGCGCGATTGTCCCCACTGCTCGCGCGGAAGATCTGCCCGCCGATCCCGTCGCATCCGCCTTCTCGAAATCCCTCCTCGCGGATTTCGATCCTTCATATAACCCCGCCCTCGCGCAGACTGCCGGCCCGCCCACCGCCGAATCTCAACCCGAAACCCCTTCTGAGTTCACTTCACAGAAAGATCTCCAGATCACCGTCACCGGCGGCGTCTGGTTCCCGCGCCTCGGCGGAACCTCTACCCTCAAAAATGCTGCAGGCGAAGAACCAACCATCGATTTCGAAACCGACTTTTTCCTCCGCGATCGCCAGTACATCCCACTCATCGAAGTCTCGATCCTCAAGAATCAGACCTGGCAGATCGACCTCACAGGCTTCTGGACCACCGCCGACAACGATGGCGAATTCCAGGGCACACACTCAACCTATGGCAGCCTCGTCTTCGATCACAACGATCCCTATTCCATTTCTGTTGACATCAACTCCTTCGCTGTGCAGTTGAGTTACTGGGGCTTCAAGCCTCTCTCGCTTTCACATGATTCCGAAGCCAACCTCTGGTTCTCCCCGCTTCTCGCCATGCGCTACCTCAACGTGACTGAAACTGTGCGATCCTTCGGTCCCGCCGGCGGGGTGGAGAATCAGGACAACGATTGGTTCGCCATCATGCTCGGCCCGCAGATGCACTTCTCTTGGGAATGCCACGACAAGCTCCCCATCTTTCAATCCATCGACCTTGATGCCTACGGAGCCGCCGGCCCAGCCTTCGGCGATGATTTCGGCGCAGCGTGGCAGATCAAAGCTTGCATCACCGCGCGATTTCCCAACAACTTCGAAGTCTCCTTTGGCTACCGCCTCCTCGAACTCAACGTCCACGCCGACGATTACACCTTCGATGCCGGCCTCCAGGGTCTCTTCCTCTCCGCCAGTTGGCGCTTCTGAATCTCCGCGCCAAGTTGCTTCTGCTTCTTTTTTCTTCCTGTTTCTTCTTCTCTCTTCCTCTTCATTCTGGCTCCTGTGTCCTGGGTCCTGGATTCTGGGTTCTGGTTCTTTTTCCATGATTTTTCCCTCACGCTTCCGCACGGAACTTGACCTCTCCCGCATTCGTACAATCATCAGATCGGGAGAAGACCCATGTCACGGGCGCATTCACACGCACTCAAATTGAACCGCCGCAAATTCCAGCGCGCTCGCCTTCGCCATTTCTTCCTCACCTACGGCCCGAACCTCATCTCAGGGGGTCGCCTTTCCCGTCGCCACATTTCTCAACCCATCATCACCCGCGAACTCACCATCGCCTCCCCCGCCTGGCCCAAATCGCTCGATAACTTTCGCATCGCGCACGTCTCCGATTTTCACGTCGGCGAGCTCATGCCCGTTCCTCACGCCCTTGCCGTCATTCGCCGCCTGCACGATCTCGCTCCGGATTTCGTCGCATGCACCGGCGATGTTGTTGATCTTCACAATGATGTCGCATCCGAAATCTTCCGCGCCCTCGCCGAAATCCGCGCACCCCTCGGCTCCGCTCTCGTGCTCGGCAACCACGATGAACTCCACTGCGCCGACACCATCTCCCGCGCCGCCACCGACGCCGGCATCCTCCTCCTCCGCAATGCCACCGCCCGGCTCGCCCACAACGGCCATAACCTTATCGTCTCCGGTATCGACTTCGCCAAGCGCGCCGACAAATGCGCTGAACTCGTCACAACCTCCGCTTCCGAGCAAACTCACATTCTTCTCGCACACAACCCCCGCGCCTTCCCGCAAGCCGCGCACCTCGGCATTCCCCTCACGCTCTCCGGCCACACGCATGGCGGACAGATCGCCCTCAAAAATCGTCCCAACACCAACCTCGCCGTCGGCTATCGCCATCGCGCCGGCCTTTTCTCCCAGGGCAACAGCCGCCTCTACGTCACCGTTGGCGTTGGCGCATGGTTCCCCCTCCGCGTCAATTGCCCCGGCGAAATCGCTATGCTCACCATGCGCCATCACGCCGCCTGACTGCGTTCGTCTTTCACATCCGGAGCCGCCTCATGAAACGCCTGTCCGTTCTTCTTCCGCTTCTCGCTTGCTCCTGCGCATCACATCACGCCGCCTCCACTCA
>DASZQE010000480.1:0-14835 GCA_035550175.1 Phycisphaerales bacterium
TGGAGATAGTTCTCGGTCACCATGTCATCCCAGCCGTTGGTGGCCAGGTCAGGATACTGGTCCTGATGCTGGACGCGATAGAGTTCCAACTGACCGCGAAGGGTCTGGAGCTGGCTCTTGACGCTGGCGTTGCTGGCCTGCGTGGAAGCATCCGTGAACTGCGGGATGACGATGGCCGCCAAGATCCCCAGGATCACGACGACGATGAGAATTTCGATGAGCGTGAAAGCTCGTTTTACCTGCGTACGCATGAGATCTGACTCCTTACTCCTGAAAACACAACCTCACAAACACGGGCCGGGCCTTGGCACAGTGCCTCACGGCTCCCGCCGCTTGCGAACAAACGACCGAGCTCACCATGAGCCCAGCCACGAAGTCCTCAGCCAGCCGCAAGGCTCGCCGAGGTTCTCCGTCGAGCGGACAACCGAAGGAGCTGCCGGACGATCGGTCCACGAAGAACCGTGTCAGGGCTGCTGCCGCGGATGAACGCGCGACCGCACAGAACCAAATACACGATTTGTATCGACGCAAGGCAAGGACATTTACACGCGCTTTGTTGAGTGAAGCAGACGCCGCCCGCACAGCCTTTACAGATTGTCAGACGGCGATGAACGCATGGAATCCCTTGCGTGATTTGACTCATTGCGCGCGTCCGAGAAATGCGAACGAATCTCAAAATGACACGGATCAAAAATGCAATCAGCCGGTGCATCCGTGCGCCGGCTGAAGTTGCGGTGTGAATGATCGGACAGTCGCCCCTCCGGAGACTGGCCGATGGGAGTGTGCGAATCAGGCAGCCATGCGCTGCTCAAACTGAATGGCGACGCGGTAGCCTTCGCCGCAGGGGAGGCAGCGGAGCACGACACCGCGCTTGGCCTGGTAGCCGGCCTGCTGAAATCCGATGGTCACCAGTGTTCCGGGCTCAAGAACCGAGTCGCTGACGGCTCCGAGACCTTCGTGGGAGTAGTCCACGAGCTTGAGTTCGTGCATGCGGCCGAATTCCTCGCCGGACAAACGAAACGCTGTTGCGATTCCGTGCATAGGCCACCTATCCATTCCGCGCCGCTCAAACGTCAGCGCTGATTGAGGCCGCTCCTGCAGATAATCCTGAATCATCCACGACATGGCACCGATGCCTCCAGATCTTTGCGGCCCCCTCCTGTGGGGTACAGATGGATTCTTCGGTACAAATGAGACGCGCCTTAACCTCGACGTGATTCAAAATGAAAACCGACACGAAAGGCTGATTCCCGGACAACCCAATTGACGGAGGATCTCGATACACTGCCCGCCTTGAGCCTGACGTGAGAGAGGAACACGCCGAATTTCAAGCGAAAGAACCATGCTTCGGATCAATCCATTTGCAGCGCTTCGCCCCCAATCCAACCGTGCATCGCAGGTGGCCTGCGTCCCATATGACGTGATTAACACCGAAGAAGCACGACAATTGGCTGAGGGATTGCCGGATTCGTTCCTGCACGTGATCCGGTCGGAGATTGATCTTCCGCAGGATACGAATCCTTATGACGCGAAAGTCTACGAACGTGCCAAACGGAACCTTGATGACCTCGTGAACCGCCGGGTGCTGAACAGGGAAGAAAAGCCGACGATCTATCTGTACCGGCAGGTGATGAATCATCGTGAGCAACTGGGCGTGGTGGCGTGCTGCCACATTGATGATTATCTGACCGACATCATCAAGAAGCACGAAAAGACGCGGAAAGACAAGGAAGACGACCGGACGCGGCACGTGCTGACGCTGAAGGCGAACGCGGAGCCGGTGTTTCTGGCGTACCGCGATCAGAGGGACATCGACAAACTGGCCGCACGGGACACGAATGACCGCCCGTTGTTTCACTTTGTGGCGAAAGACGGCGTGACGCACACGCTGTGGACCGTTCGTGACCCGGCTCCATATATAAAGGAATTCGCAAAACTGCCGGCGGCATACATCGCGGACGGGCACCACCGCTCAGCAAGCGCTGCCAGGGCTGGCGCGGAATTGCGAAGCGCGAATCCGAAACACACTGGACATGAGGAGTACAACTGGTTTCTGGCGGTGCTGTTTCCTGCGAGCCAATTGACGATCATGCCTTATAACCGCGTGGTTGCGGACCTTGCGGGCCAGACTGCAGATCAGGTGATGAAACGGATCGGTGATGTCGGTGTGATCACTGAAGTGAAAGCACCGATGCCTGAAAAACCCGGCGTGTTCTGCGTGTACGTCGGCGGGAAGTGGTCAAGAGTGGAAATCAAGCCTGCGCTGATCGACAAGAAAGATCCGATCGCATCGCTGGATGTTTCGCTGCTGCAGAATCTGGTGCTGCAACCGATTCTCAACATTGGTGATCCGCGAACGGACAAGCGGATTGATTTTGTGGGCGGAATCCGTGGAACCGCTGAGCTTGAAAATCGAGTGAACAGCGGCGCTGCAGCGATCGCATTCTCCATGTATCCCACGACAATCGAGCAGGTTTTCGCGGTGTCGGATGCCGGCCAGATCATGCCGCCGAAGTCCACGTGGTTTGAACCGAAGCTGCGCAGCGGCCTCTTCGTGCATACGCTGGACTAGCCCGAAGTTCTCGGCAATTCTTGCTCCGATTGATCCAAGCCTCCGCCGGGTTTTTGCCGGTGGCGGCTGATTCCCACGTGCAGGTCCGATACACTGTTCGGCATGTCAACCACCCGCACCGCCGCCTCATCTCTGGTGAATGAATCGGACGAGTCACAGGCTCGCATGTCGATTCTCATCGCGGACAAACTCGAAGCCGTCGGCGTTGATGGCTTGAAAAAGCTCTCGCCCGACGTGACGCACAACGCGGATGTGTCTGCGGATGCACTGCCGGCGCTTGTTGAGCAACTTGACCCGGACATTCTGATCGTTCGAGGCAAGAAGGTGAAAGCGGATGTTTTCGCCAAGGCGAAGAAACTGAGCCTGGTGATCCGAGGCGGAGCGGGATACGACACGATTGATGTTGCGACGGCCTCGTCTCGTGGCGTGTTCGTGGCGAATTGCCCGGGGAAGAACGCGATTGCGGTTGCGGAACTGGTGTGGGGATTGATTCTGGGAACGGATCGGAGAATTCCCGATCAGACGATCGACCTGCGCGCCGGGAAGTGGAACAAGAAGGAGTTTTCAAAAGCCAACGGCTTGTATGGACGCACGCTCGGCATCGTGGGAATGGGTCAGATCGGTCAGGAAGTGGCTGCACGCGGCAAGGCATTCGGGATGAATGTGGTGGCATGGTCCAGAAGCCTGACCGAAGCGGCTGCGGACGCCATGGAAGTGGATTACTGCTCGAACCTGATCAATCTCGCAAAGATGAGCGACGTCATCAGCGTGAACGTGGCTGCGACAGATGAGACGAAGCATCTGATTAATGAGCAGTTTCTGTCCGCGATGCGGCAGGGTGCGATGCTCGTCAACACCAGCAGAGGATCTGTGGTTGATGAAGCCGCCTTGGCGAAAGCTGTGAAGGAGCGTGGGATCCGCACGGGACTGGATGTGTTTGATCCGGAACCTTCGGGCGGAGAGGGAACCATCAGCAATCCGATTCTGCAACTGCCTGGTGTGTACGGCACGCACCACATCGGCGCATCCACCGATCAGGCGCAACTGGCAATCGCCCGCGAAGTCATTCGCATCGCCAGCACCTACATGGAAACCGGTGAAGTGATGAACTGCGTGAATCTTGCGTTGACGACGCCTGCAACGACGTTGATCACTGTTCGGCATTTGAACGTGCCCGGCGTTCTGGCGCATATTTTCTACATTCTCAGCCAGGCCCGGATCAACGTGGAAGACATGCAGAACATTGTGTATGAGGGCGGAAAAGCCGCATGTGCCCGCATCCAGCTCGATGATGCACCGGCTGCGGAACACTTGAAGACGATCGCCAACAACGAGAATATCCTTTCTGTGAATTTGTCCCGAATTCCCAATCGCAAACGCTGATTTCAGTGCAACACAACGGAGTGTGCCCATGTCCACCATGACTTCACCGGCTCCCGCAAAATCCAAATCCGGTTCAAAGCGAATCTTCAACTTTTCCGCAGGCCCAGCGGTGCTTCCGGAAGAAGTGCTGAAGCAGGCGCAGGAAGACGTGTGGAACATCGCGAGCTCGGGCGTCGGCATATTGGAACACAGCCATCGAGGCAAAGTGTATGACCGCGTGATTGAAGAGGCGGAAGCGGATTGCCGAAAGCTCGCCGGCATTTCGGATGAGTATTACGTGCTGTTTCTGCAGGGCGGAGCGACGACGCAGTTCGCAATGGTGCCGATGAATTTCCTGAGCAAGGACGCAACGGCGGATTACCCCGACACCGGTGTGTGGACCACGAAGGCGATCAAGGAAGCCAAGCTCTTCGGCAACGTGAACGTGGCATTTGAGGGATCAAAGTGCAAATACGATCACGTGCCTGCGGATTCTGAACTCAAGCAGACGCCGAACGCTGCGTATCTGCACTATTGCTCCAACAACACGATCTACGGAACGGAGTACACCCACGTGCCGACGACCAGCGCGCCGCTGGTGTGCGATGCGTCTTCAGATATTTTCAGCAAGCCGATCGACGTGAAGAAGCATTCGCTCATCTACGCAGGCGCGCAGAAAAATCTCGGGCCTGCGGGAACTGTGCTGGTGATTGTCCGCAAGGACTTTGCAGCCAAGGGTGCGAAGAATCTGCCTTCGATGTTCTCATACCAGAAGCATGGCGAGAACGGCTCACGACTCAACACACCCCCCACTTTCGGGATTTACCTGATGGGACAAGTCTTCAAGTGGCTGCTGAAGAACGGCGGATTGCAGGCGTTCGAGAAGCGCAATGTGGAAAAGGCCAAGGTGATCTACGACGCGATCGACGGATCCAGCGGGTACTACAAGGGCGTCGCACGGAAGGATTCCCGTTCGCTCATGAATGTGACATTCCGTCTGCCGAACGAGGAGTTGGAAGCGAAATTCGTCAAGGAATCGGAAATGCAAGAGATGGATGGTCTGAAAGGGCACAGGGATGCGGGCGGCATCCGGGCTTCGATCTACAACGCATTTCCGATCGAAGGCTGCCGGGCGCTTGCACAGTTCATGAAGGATTTCGCAGCTCGGAACGGATGAGGCGAAATTGGGTGAATGTCCCGAGATCTTGACGGCAAACGATGCAAAATCGATACGTCTATTGGGGGTAAATTGACGACTGCGCGCTTGATACGCCGGTCCCTGACAGTATCCTTCCCTGAATCAGGTTTTCGCTGAACCGGGCAAACGTCCGGTAAGGGGCAAGGCTGCCCGCATGCGAAGCTGGCCAGGAAGGCAGACATCCGGTGCATCGAGCGTTTGCGGCGTGATTGCACGCTTCAAATGTGATGTTGATCGACTCAGGAGACCGCTCTCGTGCCCAAACTGGACATCCGAAAAGTCCACAGAGTCTCCAAGGCCAATGTTGATGAATTCCCGATCACAATCGGACGGTCATCGTCCAATTCGCTGGTGCTGCACGACACGCGCGTCAGCCGACACCATTGCGTGATTGAAGTCATCGAAGGCGTTGCACGGGTGCGAGACCTGGACTCGCACATCGGCACAAAGGTCAACGGCCGGAAGGTTTCGATCGCGCGGCTTGCCAACGGCGACCACATCCGCGTCGGTCCGTATGAACTAGTGTACAAGGATCCCAATGCGCCGGAAGTTGATGAGAACCTCAACGGCATGCACCTGAATGGACACGGTCGACCCGCAGGCGACACGGACCTGATTCCATTCCATGATTCGGACTCTGAAATGCATGAGGGCGAGCGTGCAGAGCCGGGCGAGATTCTGCTCTCGACATCGTCCCAACACGGCGAGGAAGAGCGCACGCCGCCTGTCGCACAGCTTGAAGAGGATGTGCTGCGGGAACGGCTGGCCCGCCAAGCGCTGGAGCAGCAGTTGCAGGACGTTCAGAGCCAGTTGCAGGCGATGGAAGACCAGCGGCATTCGCTTGAAGCCATGCAGACCCAGTGGGCGGAAGAGCGTGAACGTCTTGTCGCGGACCTGCAGATCAAGGATGAAGCGTTGGCGAAAGAGCGCGCGGAAATCCTTGAGCAACACGAAGCGGACCTTCAGCAGCAACGATCTCGCGTGGAAGAGCTTGAACGCTCAATTGCGGAGTCCGAGCATGAACACGCCTCGCTTCTGACTCAGTGCGAGCGGTTTCAGACCGAGCGAACTTCCGCTGAAGCCCGCCTTTCGGAATTGCAGGATCATCTCTCACACCTCCAGCATGAGGCGGAACTGGCACGCCAGCATGCACACACTTTGGAATCCGACCGTGACCGCGCGATGGATCTTGAACGCGCGATCGATGATTCGCAGCAGGAACGGGAATCGCTGCAGGCGCTTTGCGATCAGTTGCAGGATGACCGCTCCGCAGCTGAGTCTCGCATCGCGGAGGTGGAGAACCTGCTCAATGATCTTCACAAGCAAGTGGAGGTCGGCAGGCAGACTGAGGAAACGCTCGCCGAAGAACGTCGCCATGCTGCCGAGCTTGAACAGCGCGCCCAGGATGCATGGCGTCAACAATCTGAAATGCAGCTTCGCTATGAGCAGATGGTGAATGAGCGCGACGGGATGGCCGCTCGCATCAAGGACATGGAGGCGACCGCCAATCGCTGGCGAGCACAAGCAGATTCGGCTCGCGCGGAATTGACATCCAAGTCGGAAAAACTCGATCAGCTTGCGAACCTGGCGAACACGCTGCAATCCCAACTGGAGCAGTTGGAAGCCCAGACTTCGGAATCCATTGCACAAACTTCGGCGGAGATTCAGCCGGATGATGAACGTGCGGATGTGCAGGAGATTCTGTATGACGAGGACACGCCATGGTCAGCGATCCCACAGTCGAATGAGGAGGAAGCTCAATCCGTCGCGGCCATTCTGAAAATGGACCCAGGCGATCTTGAGACTCGCACGGTCGAATCTGCGGAACAGGCCAACATGCTGCTTGGCGGGGCGATGCCTGCAATGGACAAGACCGGTGCGGTGAACATCAAGAACTACGCAGGGCCGATTGATTTCCTGCGAGAGTCCGTCGATCGGATCCGGGCGCTGGCGGAAGAGCGTGACCGACTGGCAAACGTGCAGAAGCGAACTAATCGCAACCGTGCAGCCAGAAACCGCGTGATTGCGGCGGTCGTGGTGCTGCTGGCCATCGTCGCGAGTCTTGCGTGGTGGTGGCTGCTGCGAAATCGTTGATCGGATCGTGTTCGATCCAAGCAAGTGCGTTGCAGTTATTGATATCGAACTTCAATCCTTGAATGGAAGTTCTTTCGTCAAAGCGTCAAGCCCCATCGGCAATTCAAACCGCTCGCGCGTGCGCGCATAGGTGATGCCCCCCATGCGGCCCACAGCGCGCAATTTGTCAGGGTTCACGTGCATGCGTTCATTAAGCAGCGCATCATCGACTTTCACGTGAATGACCCTGCCGAGCACCACATTGCCGCCGCCAGGCCGGCCTGGATTGGTGCGGAGGATCTGCATGGTCTCGCATTCAAAGCACCAGGGCGCATCTTTCACGCGCGGAGGCGCCACCACAACACTCGGTTCGGTGGCAAGTCCCACAAGTTCAAACTCGCTGACACCATACGCGGAGTCCTCCGCCGCCGCGGCAACCTTGCGAACATATGGCTCAACCGACGCATTGACCACAAACTGTCCCTGTCCGCCTTCGCTTGCGGGCTTGCAATTTCGGAGCGTGTCCTTCTCGCTGCCGTCGGGTTTGTTGGACACGCAGAACAGGATCATCATCGGATCTGAGCCGACGCCGTTGAAAAACGAGAATGGCGCGAGGTTCGGGCACTTGCCGTCCGGGGAGAGGGTCGAGACGAACGCGATCGGTCGGGGAACAATGCAACCGATCAGCAGTTTGTACCGCTCAGCGACAATCAATTTCTCCGCTCGTGATTCCATTCCGGGAGTGTATGCCGGACAAGTGAACCTCGCGTTTGGTGCGAAATGGTTCGATCCACATGAATATTGAATTCCGCTAAGCTGCGGGAATGAACGCACAACTTTCCGCGACACCGCTTGTCGGCGTGATCATGGGCAGCAAGTCCGACTGGGACGTCATGAAACACGCGGACGAAACGCTTTCAAAATTCGATGTTCCCCACGAATGCCGGGTGTTGTCCGCGCATCGCACGCCGGCGCTCGCTCACGACTATTCAAGCACAGCTCAGCAGCGCGGGCTCAAGATCATCATCGCTGCAGCAGGCGGCGCAGCGCACCTGGCAGGAGTCATGGCGGCTTCCACGCTGGTGCCGGTGCTCGGGGTGCCGATGGAATCTGCATCGCTCAAAGGGCTCGATTCTCTTTTGTCCACAGTTCAGATGCCCGGCGGGATTCCCGTGGGAACGCTGGCGATCGGCAAACCCGGCGCCGTGAACGCGGCACTGCTTGCAGTGGCGATTCTGGCGCTTTCAGATGCGAACCTTTCCGCCAAACTCAAGGCTTTCCGTGAAGAGCAGGCCCGCAAAATTGCGGCCGAAACGCTCCCCTGATTTGAGTCTCTCCACATGGATGTCCAAACTCTTGATTCGTACGAAGCGCAGGCCGGTGCGCTCGCACTGGCTATCGCCGGCCTGACGAATTCCGACCTCAACACACTGCCGTCTGGTGCGCCGGGGCAATGGACCATTCAGCAGAACATTTTTCACCTGCTGGACAGCGATCTGGTCGCCTCGGACCGCATGAAGCGCATGATCGCGGAAGACAATCCCACACTGATCGCGTATGACGAGAATCGCTTCGTAAAGATTCTCAACTATGACAAGCTCGACGTGCGCGCTGCTGCAGAACTTTTTCGATTGAATCGCAAATTGACCGCATCACTGCTCCGCCAGCAGCCCAATTCAGCCTTTGCACGCTCCGGGACGCACAACCAGCGAGGGAATCTGACCGTGGAGCAGCTCGTCACGGATTACATTCATCATGTGAATCACCACATGGAATTCGTCCGAAAAAAACGGGCGCTGCTCGGCAAGCCGATGGCGTGAACCACTTCGCACAAAAGAAAGCGAGCCGGAAGATCACCTTCCGGCTCGCGGAAAATCAAACTCACGAATCATCCTGATCCTTCCGGATCAATCCTCGCAGATGCTCGAGCATGTCGCCTGACCCGAACACGAACGAGGCCTTGGCTCCGGCCAGCATGGACTGGAGCATCTCCAGTTCCTTCAACCGAGCCAGCGAAGGATTCTCGGCAAGCAGCTTGGCGGTGTTGGCCTGGCTGCGTGCCGCTGCGGTCTCCTCACGCCGACGAATGAGGTTGGCCTCTGCCTCCTTCTGCGCGGTGATCACCTGGTTCAGGATCGACTTCATGTCGCCCGGCAGAATGATGTCACGAAGCCCGATGCTGCGAACTGCCACACCGAACTCCGCTGCGCGCGACGCCAGCGCGTTACGAACCTCGTTGCCGACGGACTCCTTGTCCGCAAGCAGAGCGTCGATTGTCCGGGCGCCGACTGCGGCCCGCAGCACGAGCTGCGATTCCCGATACAGCGATTGCGCATAGTCGGCCGCAACGGTGACCGCCTTCACAGCATCCGTCACTTGATACGTGACCACCAGATTCACACGCAGCGTCACCTTGTCCGCCGTCATGATCTCCTGGCCTGCAACATCCGCAGTCTGTTCACGCCGATCAACCTGCACAACGCGCACGCGCTTGACGTTCCGCCAGAACGCATGCTTTCCAGTGGACACCCGACCGTTCAACTCGCCGTCAACCGTCAAGATCGCTTCCACATGCGGCTCGACCTCCACAACCTCGATGAACGCTCGCGCATCCGGATGCTGCAGCACAGCGTCCAGTCGCTTGTGCGAAAACCGAAGCTCACTGGCATCGAACACCTCGATACGCAACGTGTACGGCGTCTTCCAGAATGCGTGCCGTCCCGGCCCGAGAATCGTGAACAACCGGTCATTCCGCCACACCAGCGCACGCTGCGTGTCGGTCAGTTCAACCACCTCGATGTCCGCCAACATCTCCGGGCTCGCGCCGCTCAAGATCGTCTCAAGCCGCGCGTGCTCGACCCTTGTCGCCAGCGTGTTCACCACGTCCACCACGCACCGCTGCCGGCTCCACAAACGGCTCCACAGCCGGTACTTCCCCGGCTCCAGAACTGCGAAGAAGTCTCCGTGCCGAAACAGCAACCCACGCTCATGCTTATGCACCCGTACAGAAAGAACCATGATTCACCTGCCTTGTCTGCGGCTCATCGCCGCACTTCAACTTCAAACTCGTGCCCGGCGGCCGGAACGTGCTCCCCGGATCAGTCCAGGAACGCAACATTCCGCATCGCCGCCGCCAGCGTCTCCGTGTTCATGACCACTTCGTGCCAACCGTTCAGCACGATGGTCTTGTGATCCGGATGCCGGACCCGGCCTCGCACAAACACCTGCGGATTCCGACGCATCGTGGACCAGCGAACGGTTCCTCGAAGTTTCGGATTCGCATCAATCCACTCGCGGTATTCCGATGCCGTCAGGCCGTTCGGACGAACATGGCTGACATACACCGTTTCACCGCCGATGCGGACCGCGAATTCCGCCCAATGCGCCTTGCCGCGACCGCGAGCAAGCGGCTCATTGGCCCGAATGTGCGCTGCATCGACCTTCAGGCCCGGCCGCGGAACAAAGAACCATTCACCCTGACGGACAAATGCCTCGTTCTTCCGCAACTGGCGATCCCGCATCCGCACAGCCGCCTGCGACTGCGCTTCAAGAACCGCCGTGGGCTTCAGGGCTTCCATTGCGGTGCGGACCGTGCTCACGCTCGTCGCCGACTCCGGAATCGCCGCAACAAACCACGCTCGCTCGTCGTGCCCGCACAGGAACTTCTGCTTCGGCGCTTCGGACAGTTGTCCGAAATTTCGCTGACGCACCATCAACAGAAGGTGGCGATCACGCGGCTGGACATCCAGCACATCCATCGTGATCAACCGTCGAGTGTCCACCATCAGATGGTAGAACTCTCCGTGGCGATCCTTCACGACGTCGATGCGGTGCGCCCAATTCGCCTGCCACAATTCTCGTGCCGGCTCAACAAGCACTCGCGCGCCCATGCGCGCAAACTTCACCTTGACATGTTCAAACTGCATATACAAACCTTGCTTTCAAATCTCAGATTCACTCGAAAAATGCGTACCCAGAGATGCGACGCGAGAATGGCCGCACGGCTGCGACGGAGCCGGACTTGAGACGAGCGCAGTGACCGCGCGTATGCATTGACATCCGCATGCGCCCCCGCGTGCAATGCTTCAATCAACCAGTGGCGCAGTCGCCTCGTCGAGATCCATCCGGCTGCATGGCCGCGTTCGTGCCGTCGGTGTTCGTCGCCTCATGCACAGGCCATGAAGCTCTGGCGAATCCGACTGGCTATTGGTCGTGTCGTCACCCTTGGGCCGCGCTGTGCGATTGCTCGCTTTCCGTTCTTCAACGGATGAGGATTCGAACCTCAAGCTTTGCAGCTTTGCCTTGGGTTGTCGGACGGGATTTGAACCCGTCACCCACGGTTTATGAAAACCGTTGCTCTAACCACTGAGCTACCGACACAACTGAACGATGCCGTCTCGATGCTGTTCACGGAACACGCACGCCCGAATTGAATTGGGCACGCGCGCCGCCAGCCGACATCGGCCATGTGCATATGAATTCCTTTGCATGCTTTGTTGTCTCCTTCTGCTCAAAAACGCCTGAAATTCAGCCAAAAACAAACAACCCCGAGGACCTGGGCCATCGGGGTTGCAGAATGATCCGTTGAAGAATCCTGCCGCTACCTCGGTGACGCCCCAGATTCCAATCCGCTCAGCGTGCAGCCCACGACCGGTTCCGCCACGTCGGCGGCCGGCGAGCGCATGGCTCTTGCGTCGGAAATCTCACATCGAAAATTGTGATATGTGCGTATCACCATGCAACCGCTCCGTCGGCGAACACTCGCCAAAAGGTCGAGGAAGATATCACTCAACACGTCACCGTCAAGCAACATTCCACCAATTTACAACAATTTTATTACATCCGATGATCCGCATGAACGGAATGGATATTCGCATGCTGTCTCACCCGCATGCGTGGAACCATCAACTTTGCTCTTTCGCAGCAGTCCGTTCGATCATCTCTTCCGACTCGCGTCTGCCAAGCCAGGCGTCAATCAATCCATGCACGATGTACAGCACGGGTGTCACCATGACCGCCACGCCGAGCTTGAATGCATAACTGCTCGTTCCTCCCACAAGATACGTGTGGAAGTTGTACTCGCTGGATATGTAGCCGAGTTTCCACGGCAGGTACAAACCAATGAATTGCACAATGAATGTATCGATCAGTTGACTCACCGCGGTCGATCCTTGCGCTCGCAGCCACAGCCACTTGTGCCCGGTCGCTCTCCGCAACGCCCAGAACACCGTGACATCCACAAGCTGCGAAACCAGGAACGCGACAATCGATCCCACAATGATCCATTGCGATTGAAAAAACACCTGGTTGAAAGCGCTGTCTTGCACCGGCGAAATGCCGGCCGCTCGAATGCTTCGAGTGGCGAACAGCGCGAGATAGGCATACGCAATCATCGCCGCTCCAAGCAGGCTCAATCGGCGCACGCCTGCTCGTCCAAAATACTCGTTGATGATGTCCGTCATGATGAACACGGCCGGCCAGATCAGCACGCCCACGCTCAGGATAAATCGGAAGCCGGAAAGCTGAAACTCAAACAGCTTCCCGCCGATCAACTCGGCAAGGATGGCGTTGCTGAGAAAGAAGCCCGCAAGCATGATGAACAGCAATTGTCGCTTGCGCTCATCCTGCCCCTCCGAGTGCCCATGTTCGTGCGAGGTGTGACTGTGCGTCATGCTCACTGCGCCTCATCCGCCCTTCACGGACACTGTACCGCTCTCGTCGAGCGCGCACCAACAACGCCCCGCTTCTGCGAAGTAATTCAATTCACCATCGACGCGAGCTTGATCACGCCCGGCTGTTATAACTGCCGTCCGTCGTGCTGATTCGCACGACTTCGCCCACGGAAATAAACGGTGGCACACGGGTCTTCAAGCCCGTTTCAAGCGTGGCTTCCTTCAACTGGTTGGTCGCAGTCGCGCCCTTGATGCCCGGCGGCGTGTCCACAACTTTCAATTCCACCACGCTCGGCAGTTCCATCGACACTGCCCGGCCGTCGCAGAACAGCACGATGACTTCCGTGTTGGGTTTCACGTAACCCATGAACTCGCCGACCAGTTCGTTGGGCAGCGTCACCTGCTCGTAGGTCTCCTGGTCCATGAACACATGGCCGGACGACTCGCTGTACAGGTATTCCATCTGCCTGCGGTCAAGATCAACCTGCTCGACTTCTTCACCGGATCGCAGACGTTTTTCGATCGTCGTGCCGTTCACCACGTTCTTGATCTTGATCGAAACGAACGCGCGCAAGTTGCCCGGCGTGACGTGAGTGAACTGCGTGATCACAAACATGTTTCCGTCGAGCTTGATAGCCATTCCCGGCCGAAGATCGGTCGATTTCACAACAACGCTCCTGTATCGATTCCGGGTCGATTCACCGCAAAAGCGGAGTCAAACCGGCAAAAAGGCCATCATAACAGCCCCTCCCGCCTCCCGGCAAGGCACAATGAGACTCATGGCCGATGTCCCCGGATCAGACCTGCTCTCCATTTTCAGCATCATTCGCATGCCGCCCGGGCTGACCGACCACGAATTCGCACAGGTCATCTCGAGATCGTCGCAGCTCGACATCTACAACGTGCGCATGGCGTGCCCGCTTGTCCCGCCGCAGGTGCTGGGTCTTGTGCCGCGCAGTCTTGCGCTGAAAACGATCGCAGCACTTTCACAATACGATGGCGACGCCTTCGCGCCGACACTCGAAGACATCATCCGCCTCGGGCCGTCGATTCGCTTGAAATCGATGAAGCCTGCGGGCGAGGTTCTGCAGTGCCAGCTCTGGCGAGCGCCCAACTACGCGATTCCGGTGAAAACGATCCGTGTCGTCGTGCGGGCCATGAAGTTCAACACGCTCGACATTCACACGTCGGATCATCGTGTGTTTCAAGTCGGCGCTGACAAGTTCAACTTTGATGGACTGGGCGCAGCACGCGGCTTGTCCGAGAACGCCAACCTCAACGCCCTCTCCGCACTGCTCACATCCCTCGCGCCCGATGCAATCATGGATGACTTCTTTCCCCTGTGGAAGCCGCACACCATAATCCAGAAGCTCAAACTTCCCGGCATGACGCTCAATAACGAAGACCCGGCATTCGCGTTTTACTCACGCTGGGTTGTGCTTATGTACCTTCACATCAACAGCACGTCGCCCGCCGTGTGAATCTTCAACTCAAATCTCAACCGGCACCGGCTTCGGAGACTCAAGCACATTCTTTGCGGCACTGGTCACCACAGGCTGCAGCGGCGCATTCTGCTCAAAGGCCTGTGCCTGCGAAAGCGCTGCGACCGGAACTCTTGCGGGGATAGGTTCCGCACTTCTCGGCAAAACCCGCTTCGAACCCTCACGCATGGCCAGAACCTTCGGCACAAGCAGCAACGATCCCATCGCTGCGAACAGCACCACATATTCCCCCGCGGTCCTTGTCAAAGGCTGCATGGCAATTGCGACCAAGTACGTCGCTGCCACTCCGACGCAGAACACCGGCAGCGATCGCGCACCGCACTGCACGAACAACCCCAGAAACGCATTGGGATGCTCAGGCCAGAACTTCACCGTGATGCACATCACCACATATGCAAACGCCGTGAAGCTGATCACGGGCACCGGCGCCAATCCCATCCGGTTGTACCACCCCCA
>DASZQE010000481.1:0-4255 GCA_035550175.1 Phycisphaerales bacterium
CTTCCTTCTGCGCCCTTCGCTCTTGCATTCGATCCACCTTATTGAGCACCAAGATTCTCGGCTGCTTCGTCGCGCCGATCTCATCCAGCGTGTTCCGCACAGTCTGCAATTGCTGCTCCGCATTCGCATCCGAAACATCCACAACCACCACCAGCAACTGGCTGTACACCGTCTCTTCCAGCGTCGTCTTGAAGCTCGCTACCAGATGATGCGGAAGATCACGGATGAACCCTACCGTGTCGCTCAGCATCACGCTGTTCCCGCCTCCCAATTCCCACCGCTCCACTCTTGTGCCCAACGTCGCAAACAACTTCGAATGCTCAAAGGCTCCTCCGCCCACCGTCAGCGTGTTGAATAACGTGCTCTTCCCCGCGTTCGTGTATCCCACCAGCCCCACCGTGAAGTGCTGCGCGTTTCTCTGCAACACCTCCCGCTCCGTCCGTTCCTGGATCGTCTTCAATTCATCCTTCAGCGCCTCGAGCCGGTTCTTCACCAACCGCCGGTCGATCTCCAACTGCTGTTCACCCGGCCCGCGCGTCCCGATCCCCAGCGGCGCGCCGCCCGTCACCTGCCCAAGGTGATCCCACATCGCCTTCAATCTCGGAAACGTGTACTCAAGCTGCGCAATCTCCACCTGCAGCTTCGCCGCAGTCGTCGTCGCGCGATTGGCGAAAATATCCAGGATCAATTCGCTGCGATCCACCACCTTGCACTCAATCGCTCGCTCAATGTTCCTCACCTGCGCAGGCGACAAATCATTGTCAAACACCACCAGCGTCGCTTTCAACTCCTTCACCAGCGACCCCAGCTCCGCAACCTTCCCCTTTCCCAGATACGTCCCCGCGTTCAATCGCGCCTTCTTCTGCACCATCTCCCCCACCACCTCCGCGCCCGCAGTCTCCACCAGCGAACGCAATTCCCCCAACGGATCCTCCTCTTCCGCGCGCGCCGCCGTGCTCAACACCCCCACCATCACCGCCCGCTCCGCCAGCACCTTCAGCTTTTCTCGATCTTTCCGCTGCGCCATAAGACTCCAATAAAAAATCAGCCCTCATTGTACCCACGCCAGTACGCAAGGATTCCCGCAGCGCGCAGCCCTCGCGCTCAGTATCCACCCACGCTCAAGCCCCGCAGACTACTTACCTGCTTGTGCTTCGTTCCGGCGTTTCAAGCTTCCGATCAATCCCAACACGCACGCCAACCCGATCACCTCAAACACAATCCCCCCCTTGCACACCCCACACCCACGACAACACTTGCATGAAAAATCGTCCTCTCCCATGCATGTTGGTCATGTCCGCATGATCCATCGTATGCGGATCGATCAGCATCCACGTGCCGAATCCAAAAAACACCAGCGCCCACACAACCCCGCTCACGATCCGCTTCGCTTTGCTCGTTTCCGCCACAAGTGTTCCCCGTATGCCATGTCGCCTACTGGACGTGCCTGCGTCACTCGCCGCATGTTCCCGCCGGTTGGCATTCAATATGCTCCACGATTCAATCATTTGCAAATAGCACGCTGTTATACTGCCCGCCCGATTCCATCCGGAATTTCCCGTCAAAATCCCCGTTCGCGAACCACACGGAATATCCCGCTCATGTCAGCCACCACACACGCTCCCACCAAAACCTACATCACCAAAACCCTCGCCGACTGGGCCGCCAACCTCAAGTTCTCTCACCTCTCCCCAGCCGCCATCCATGCCGCCAAGCTCTTCCTCTTCGATTCCTTCGGCTGCGCGCTCGGCGGCTCCCAACAGCCCGATGTCCAGATCATGCTCAAGCATCTCAAAGCCATGGGCGGCAAGAAATCCTGCACCTGCTTCGTCTCCGGCTTCCAGACCAACCCCGTCGATGCCGCTTTCCTCAACGCGCTCATGATCCGCGCCATGGATTACAACGACATCTACTGGAAGGCCGATCCCTGTCACCCCTCCGACATCATTCCCGGCCCCCTTGCCCTCTGCGAGCTCAACGGCCTCTCCGGCAAAGACCTCATCCTCGGCACCATCATCGCCTACGAAATGGAAATGCGCCTCTGCGAATTCGGCGCGCCCGGAATCCGTGAATACGGTTGGCATCACGCCACCCTCACCTCCATCGCCGCCCCCATCGCCGCCGCCCGCATGCTCAATCTCCCGCCCGATCAAATCCAGCAGGCCGTCGGCATCAGCGCTTCTCCCTCCATGTGCCTCGGTGCAGTCACCGCCGGCAAACTGACCAACATGAAGAACACCGTCGATCCCCTCGCCACGCGCTCCGGCGTCCAGGGCGCGCTCCTCGCCCAGCGAGGCTACTCCGGCCCCGAGCATCTCATTGACGGCAAGGAATCCCTCACCCACTGCTTCGAAAAGTTCGGCGGCAAGTTCCACCTCAATATGCTGACCGACAACCTGCCGACCTCATCGAAAGATCATTACAAGATCATCGATTGCGGCATGAAATCCTTCCCCATCGAAGCCCTCTCCCACGCTCCGCTCACAGCGATGATGAAAATCATCCACGAACACAAGATCAATCCCGCCGACGTCACCGAGATCAAGGTCGAAGTCATCGCCCGGGCTGCCGACATCCTCGGCGATCCGCACAAGTATCGCCCCAACTCCAAGGAAACCGCCGACCACTCACTCCCGTACTGCCTCGCCGTCGGCCTCATGGATGGCATGGTCACTCCGCTCCAATTCAAGGAAGAGCGCATCAAGGATAAGAAACTCGTCCCCGTCATGGATATGGTCAAGGTCGTCGCCAATCAGGAATTCGAATCCCTCTTCCCCAAGTTCCAGCCCTCGCGCGTCACCCTCTCGCTCAAGAACGGCTCATCCCACCAGCACCGCGTCGATGTCCCCAAGGGCGATCCCCGCGATCCCATGACCGAGGACGAAATCGCAGTCAAGTTCAACGCGCTCGGCGAGGAAGTCGTCGGCAAGAAAACCTGCAAGGACCTCCGCAAGCTCATCATGTCCATCGAAAAGCAGAAGAAGCTCACCAAGTTCTTCAACCTTATGTCCGCGTGACCGTAGCCGGTTCACTTCATACAATCACCAGCGTAATGGTCGTGAATCACATCAATTTTCCTGAACTGCGGATCGGCGAACTATGCCGTCGCTTTGGCGTAAAATCGCTCTCGCTTTTCGGCAGTATTCTCGGCGATCATTTCACATCCGACAGCGATGTGGACATGCTTGTTGAATTCATTCCGCAATCTCGAATCGGTCTCATAGGCATCGCAAACCTTCAGGCTGAACTCTCACAACTCATCGGTCGTAACGTCGATCTGCGAACCCCCGCCGAACTCTCTCGCTACTTCCGGAACGAAGTCCTCGCTCACGCCAAACTCTTGCATGCAGCGTGATCCTGATGAAATCTCGCGCGAAGACCGCATCCGGCTCACCCACATGCTGGAAGCCGCTCAACATGCGACTCAGTATTGTCTCATTCATGATGTTGAGAAACTACGAGCCGATCACATGCGACTATTGGCTGTGGTCAAATCCATAGAAATTCTCGGCGAAGCAGCCACCAAGGTAAGCGATGCCATGCAGTCCCGTCTGCCAATGATCGATTGGCAGGGCATTCGCCGAATGCGCAACCGCCTCATCCATGGGTATGACTCAATCGATGTTGTGCTTGTGTGGAACGCCGTCGAAAACGATATCCCACCACTGATCGCGGCACTAAAGACTGCCCTTGAAACCAGACCGAATACGTGATTCTCTTTTTCACCCCCTCGGGGCGTCGGGATGTAGCCACGGGTGTAGCGGTGCGCAGCAACGCGCAACCCGTGGAAAATCGTCCCCCCACATCTTTCGCCCCCGCAGGGGCGAAGGAATACCAGCGCAATGTTTACACAATCGTAAAACTTCTCACCCCCCGCCACCTCTTCCCTCTCCTCCTTACAATGCGCATCCCTCAGAAACACAAGGAGTCCACACCATGACCTCAGTCCGCGTGCTCGTCGGCACCAAAAAAGGCGCGTTCGTTCTCACCTCCGATGCCAAGCGCGACAAATGGTCCGTCTCCGGCCCCCACTTCGCCGGCTGGGAGATCTATCACCTCAAAGGCTCCCCCGTCGATCCCAACCGCATCTACGCTTCGCAGACCTCCGGCTGGTTCGGCCAGGTCATGCAGCGCTCCGATGATGGCGGAAAAACCTGGCACACGCCCGGCTCCAAACCCGAAGAGCTCATGGGCGAGCACGGTATGCCCAAAGGCGAATCCAATAAGTTCGTCTATGACACTGCCAAAGCCCCGT
>DASZQE010000482.1:0-5676 GCA_035550175.1 Phycisphaerales bacterium
GCTTGATCATGTCGTCGTAATTGTTCTTCGCCACCGTCAGCACGCCATCCACCGAATTCGTCAGTGAATCCAGCAGCGAGTTGAAGATGTCCCCAAGGCCGCTCGTGGTGACCTGCGTGCTCGTCTTCTGCACCGTGATGCCCGGGCTGATCTCTTCGGACGATGTCGTCGAGGATTCAAATGCCGCAAACAAGCTTTCAACAGCATCCGGATCTGTCTCATACGCACTGTCGAACTTGTCCTGATCAAACTGCAGCTTCCCGTCGCCGCCGATCGTGATCCCGACCTGCCGCAGATACTTGTATTGCGAAGTCACTCCCGTAGCAGGCTTCTGAATTGCAGCGAACAACGCTTCGCGCACTCGCGCCGTCGTTGCATCACCCAGCAGCGGCCCTTTCTGCTCTGTGTCCGCGTTGTAATAATCGTATTGATCGATCCGCCCCACCGCGTCATTGAAGTTCGTCACGAATCGCTGCACCGCAGTCAATATCGAATCCGTGTCACGGTTGATCGTCACCGTGACCGGATCGGTGCTTGCCTGGTGCAGATCAAGCGTCACGCCCTGAACAACGCCCGTCACGGAATTCGTGCTGCTCGTCACCAGAAATCCGTTCTCCGCGTCTCCCGCGCCGAAGAACACCTTTGCGTCCTGCCCCTTCGCAAGCGTCGTCAGGCCAAGGTCAACATCGCCTGAATCAATGAGCAGTTCGCCGAGCCGTCCTGAAATGCCTGATGTGAGATTCAATCGGTATGGCGAAGAACCCGATCCGGTGTTCACGATTGAGGCTGACACCGGAATGCCCGCCTTGTTGATCTTGTCCACCACTTTTGCCAGCGTGTCGCCCACCGTCAGGTCAACCGTGCGCTCATACGATCCGTCGATGCTCCCGCCGATCTCGCTCGCCGTGCCGATGATGTTCAAATCCTTCGCCGTACTCCCGCTCACCGATTCCACTTTGATTTTCTGCGTGGCGACTTGGCCCGGCCCCAGATTCTCTTCAATCACAATCCCATCGCCGTGATCATTCACGCGCGCTGTCACCGCCAACCCGCGCGAGTTGATTTCCTGGATCACATCGTACAGCGACGTGCTGTCGCTTGCGATGTCGATCGTCGCGGATTCGCCTGTCCCATCCGTGATCTTGAACTTGCCTGTGCCCACGCCGCGACCGTAATTGAGATCGCTCAAGAGTGATGAATCTGCGACATACTTCAGTTGCAGATTCGTGCCGCGCACCGATGTGGAAGCGACGTCCGCCGTGATCCCCAGCGCATCCGCAGCATCACCGCTGATCGTCAGGTTCCCCGTCCCGCCCGAGCTGTCCGTCACCTTCAGTCCATTGCCCGCATCATTGAATCCCACCGTCACGTCCACGCCGTTGGATGTCGCCGCGGTGTTGATCGCGTTCACAATGTCGGTAAGCGACTCGTACGTGTCAAGATTGCTCAGCGAAAAGCTCGCGCCGCTCCGGTCGGTGAACGTGATCGCACTCGCCGTGCCCAGTCCCGAGCCGCCGTTCAGATGATTCACCAGTACCGATCCAAGACCTGCAACAAGCCTGCTTCCGCTCACGGTTGAGCTTGCGACTCCTGCCGGATCAGTGGCAATCCCCAGATCGCTCGCTGCATTTGGATTGCTCACGGTGCTTGCGACTATCAGATTGCCGCCGCCGCCGGTGGTGTCCGTCAGTTGCAGGCTCACGCCGTCTGCACCCAGCGAAGCCACGATCTTTCCGCCGTTGCCCGTTGCATTGTTGATGCGATTGATGATGTCCGACACCGTCGTCGCCGCCGGGTCGTTCACGCTGTTCTGAATCACACTGCCCGCGTACGTGTTCGCCGCCACGCCGGTTGTATTTAGAATCCCCAGGTCCTTCGCGGTCTTTGTGCCATTGGGGCCCACGCCCTGAATCTTCAATAGGCCCGATCCTGCCGTCGTGTCCGTCACCGTGAACTTGGTCCCACCCGTGACCGACAGCGTCACCGCGCCGCTTGTCTCAAGGTTCACCCGGTCAATCAAGCCCTGCACCGTCGTCACGCCGTGCAGGTTGACGTCATGCGTCGTGCCGTCGCGCGTGATGAATCGAATGTCCGGATCATCTTCGCTTCCGTTCAGCGTGATGCCGCTGCCGTTGTTCAGATTCTCAAGAAGCGTTGCCCCCGTGATCGGCTCGTTCACCCGCCCGAAATCAACGTCGATGGCGGTCCCATCACGCGCAGTGATCCGAATGTCCGGCACGCCGTTGCGAACCAGCACACCCGTTCCGTCATTCAACGTCCGCAGCGCAGTGTCCAATCCGATCGTGTTGATGTTCGATCCCGTCAGCGTCGCCCCGGTGCCAGTGCCCGCAATCCCAAGATCCTCAGCGGTGGTGTCTCCCTGTCTGCTGGCCACTGTCAGTGTGCCGCTGCCGCTCGTCGTGTCCGTAAGAACCAGGTGATCACCTTGAATGCTCGCAGTCACGCCGATCGTCGTGTTCGTGTTGATCCTGTCAATCACTTCGTTCAGCGTGGTCACATCCGTCAGGTCAATCGTGGCCTTCGTCCCGTTGCGGTCAGTGATGTCGATCTTCCCGCGATCCACCCCCGCGCCGCCGTTCAGGTCCGCAAGGTCCTTGTCCGTCTGCAGTGCGCCCTTGCCGAATTCAAAGCTCAGTTGATCCAGGCCCAGCGGTGTTGTGTTGGTGTTCGCGAATCCCTTTGAGAGCTTCTGGCTCGTCGAAACAAGTTGCTTCACGATGAACTGGTACGTGCCCGGCTGCGCGCTCGTCGTGGCCGTCGCGGTGAGGGTGTCTTCGTTTGAGCTCTGCGCAAGAACCGAATCGAATATCTTGTTCGTGCGGAATGCCGACGCTGCTGTCTTCAGGTTGAGCAGACGGGCGTTGATGTCCAGGATGGCGGTCTGCTGAGTCTGCAGCAGCGCCACACGATTCTGAAGCGTGACTTTGCCTTGCGATTCGATCGAGATCAACTGGTCAATCAGCTGCGCAGTGTTGATTCCGCTGATCAGTCCGACGCCTGTCGTAATCGTTCCCATTCAACACCTCCCTGCTTCAATCCATTCCCCCGCGACGCTCTTCACGTCGGCACAATCATCGGCGCTGCCGACACATCGTCGCAGCGATCCATTCATGCAGCCTTCGTCTGCGTCGCTTGAATGCTCGCCTGCCATTGAACAATGTTCAGGCGTCTTCGCCGCATCTCCAAGGCATCACTTGCCCATGACGCAATGACTCTTCCGAATTTCCGCCGAGCCTCCATCAGCGCCTGCTGAGATTCAACCAGCGACGGTGCAGCGGTGTGTGCGTCAGGCATGTCAAGCCTCCTTGCTTCTTCGTCCGTATCCTCGTCACTTCGCGCCCGCTGTTGGCATCCAACGCGCAGCAGATCGCCGAAAACGAGGTTGGCGTACCAACACATCGGCAAATCACAGGCCAATCTTCGTCTATCAGATTGACGTCCTCTTCGCGCACATATTGCGCTGGAAACGTCCTATAAATTGTGTGAGGCTCAGTTTCTGCGCAGTCTCATCTGAAGATGATTCTCAAATCAATCCGCCGTTCGCATATCACGCAACGGTGTAAACGCCCCGCCCCACCTTCTTGAACACATCACGATTTGCGAGCAGCGCCTGGTTCACGATCGTCCGGAAATTCGGGCTCGTCGTTTTGTAGCCGGTGCTCTTCACCTCTCGAACAAGTTCCGCCACCGACATTGTCTTGCCCGTCAGCGCCTTGCGCAACGACTCCACAAGATTCAGCGCGTTCCTCGGCCGTCCCCCGCGAGCGACTCGAACATCCTTCTGCACCCGCATTCGCGTTCCGACAATTCGCCGCCCGCGGAATTGCACGCTGATCCGAGACAACTCCCCCTCCACTTCCGCCAGCTCCGACAACAGCTCGCGCCGACGTTCCCACAAGCGAGTCGCCTCCGCCTTTCGCCTGCTGAGCTCGCGCTCCAGATCCTCAAATGAAAACCCCGTCAATTTCGATCGCAGGCCGGGCGTTCGCTTCGCGCTGCGCTCGACGCTCTTGCGTGTTCTCAGTGCGGCGCGATTTCGCTGCTTTCCCATCCGTCTGCTTCCTGTGTCGTGACTTCAATGCGAGCGCAATCGCGTGCAGCCGCCCCACTTTCACTGTTGAAACAATCAATTCTCTATCCATCACGCTGCGCGATCACTGCGTGTCATCAACGCCGAATCCCATTCGATCCATCAACCCGTCAAACTGATCCAAGGAGTAGAACTCAACGACCAGTTTGCCGGAACCCTTCTTTTCTCCAGGCTCAATATGCACTCGCGTGCCCAGGTACTCTCCCAATCGTCGCTCCAGATCAGCAGTGTTCGCGGTGCCGCGCTTCGGCATGCCGGGCATTTTCCCCGCTGACTTCGCTGCTGTCACCGCACTCATCGAGGCCCCCGAGGCCATCGCCGCGATTCGCCGTTCAAGCTCGCGCACCGACCAGCCGTCATTTTTCGCATGGGCGGCAAAGTGACTGCGCTTCTCTAAATTAGTGATTGCTAACAATGCTCTCGCGTGCCCCATCGTCAGCGAATTCGAGCGAACCATCGATTTGATCCGCTCATCCAGCTCATTCAATCGCAAATGATTCGTGATGGTCGATCGATCAAGTCCCACCTGACTTGCAACCTCATCGTGAGTCAAACCGAACTCACGAATCAATTGCGCAAACGCTTCCGCACGATCAATCGGATTGAGATCCTCGCGTTGCAGATTTTCAATCAACGCATGCTCTGCAGATGTGCGCTCATCGACATCCCGAATGATTGCGGGAATTTTCACAAGTCCAGCTTTTTGCGCTGCGCGCCAACGCCGTTCGCCAGCAATCAACTCATACCGCACAAAGGTGCCGTCCGCTGCTCGAACGGGATTCTTGGATTCGCGCACCAGAATTGGCTGCATAAGTCCCGCGATCTTGATGGAATTCGCAAGAACTTCCAACGATTGCTCATCGAATGTCTTTCGCGGCTGACGTGGATTTGGCGTGATTTGCGCCACATCCAGCATCATCCCCCCACTCTTGTCATTACTTTGCGATTCGACTCCCTGAGGCATGTTCACAGGGAGTTCCGACTTATCCTGAATTGCTTCGGGATGAATATCGATTTTGACCGGCGTCGAGATCAGGCTCCCCAAGCCCCGACCAAGCCGCTTCTTACCAGCCGCCAAAACTTCCGTAGGTGATTTCATGATATCCTCCATGACTGTCCTGACGATGTTCCACGTGGAACATGTCGCACAATCTTGTCGTGCGTCGCCTTTTCCAAGTTCAGTCCATGCGACTTTGGTCCGATGAATACCGGCTGAAAACCTCGTTTTCTCAGCCAACAATGCCCACTATACCTGATCCATCAGCTTCAGTCAGCATCCCGCGCGAGACGCTTGCCAAGGCCCAGCGATTGGCAACCGTTGGCGTGTCCGCCGCCAGCGCCGCGCATGAGATCAACAACCTCCTCACTGCCCCACTGTCCTATTTCCAGCTTTCCGCAAAGCATCCTGATGACCATGAACTTCGAGAAAAAGCTATTCAATGCGCAAACCGAGCCTTGGATACGATTCGACAGATTTCTGAATCCATGCTCGATTTTGCCTCGAGAAAAAAGGCGATTTCCGCTGTTGATGTGAAATCGACTGCGAAAGCTGCTATCTCACTTCT
>DASZQE010000483.1:0-1925 GCA_035550175.1 Phycisphaerales bacterium
AGCCGACACGATCGAAGGGATGTTCGGCACATCCACCACCGAATCCTCGCCGTTCGATTCCTTCACGATCCACGCGTAAATCGTCGGCAGTTTCTCGCCTGTCACCGACTCTTCCTGCGTCAGTGAATAATTTTCGATGTCGATGCCCGATTCATGCAGCCGCTCGAACAACTTCTGCAATTCCTTGTTCTCATGCAGCTCTCGCAGCACCGCACGCTTCCGATTCACCGGCATGCCGCGCTCTTCGGTGACGCCAAGGTCATCCAGAATCAATCCGCGCTGCTCGATGATCTGCTTCGCCTGCGCTTCGCTCCAGCAGAATTCCTCGCCGTCGGGCCACACCACTTTGTACGTCGGCAGCATGTTCGTGCCTGAAGGATCGCGATGCCGCATGCCCAGCAGATCTGCGAACGGCGTCCCGCGTCGCTCCGAGACCTTCACCAGGTCCTGCAGCCTCCGCAGGTTCCGTACCAGCTTCGCAAGAGCCTCCCCGTGCAGCCGATGCGTTTCATGCCCCGCATCATCGCGAATCACCAGCGACGCCCGGTCAATGGCCAGGCTTGTCAGCACCCGCGACATTTCGCCGTCATTAAGAACATATTGGCTCGTCTTGCCGCTCGTCACCTGATACAGCGGAGGCTGGGCCAGGTGAATCTTCCCTTGCCGCACCAGTTCAGGCATCTGCCTGAAGAAGAACGTCAACAGCAGTGTGCGGATGTGGCTTCCGTCCACGTCCGCGTCCGTCATGATGATGATGCGCCCGTATCGCAACTTGGAAATGTCGAAATCCTCGCCGATTCCGCACTGCAACGCCTGAATCAGCACGCGGATTTCCTCAAAATCCAGCACCTTGTCGATCCGCGCCTTCTCCACGTTCAGAATCTTGCCCCGCAACGGCAGAATCGCCTGCGTGTCGTGATCGCGCCCGCCCTTCGCGCTTCCGCCTGCCGAATCTCCCTCGACAATGAACATCTCGCTGCGCTCCACGTCATTCGTCGCGCAGTCCGCTAGCTTCGCAGGCATGCCGCCGCTGTCCAACGCGCCTTTGCGCTTGATCAGTTCACGCGCCTTCCGCGCCGCTTCCCGCGCCTGCGCCGCCAGCACCGCGCGCAGGCAGATTTTCTTCGCGTCGCCCGGATGCTCCTCCAGCCACGCCCCAAGCTGCTCCGATACCGCTGCGCTCATCACGCCTTCAACGTCCTCGTTCAGCAGCTTCTCTTTCGTCTGGTTGTTGAACTGCGGGTCTTTCAGCCGCACGGAAATCACCGCCGTCAAGCCTTCGCGTAAGTCATCACCAGTCGGCGTCAGATCCTTCAGTATGTAGTTCCGCTTGGAATACCCGTTCACTGTTCGCGTCAGACTCGTCTTGAATCCCGCAACGTGTGTCCCGCCGTCCGGATTGAAAATGTTGTTCCCGAATGCCAGCAGGACTTCGTTCATCGCGTCGGTGTACTGCATCGCCATTTCGCAGATCACACCCGTTGCTTCATCGACTTTCTTGCAGCTGATCACCGGGCTCACCGCCGTCTTGCTCCGGTTGAGAAACTCCACATACCCCGCCAGGCCGTTCTCGAAGTGATATGTTTCCTCCTTCGGCTTGCCTTTGCTGTCCACCCGCTCATCAATCAGCCGGATCGTCACGCCGCTGTTCAGGTACGCCAGCTCGCGCAATCGGTGCTGCAGCATCTCGTATCGAAATTCCGTGTCAGGGAAAATCTCCGTGTCCGGCAGAAACGTGATGCGCGTCCCGTTCTTCCGCACGCCTTCTGTTTCCTTCGCCTGTGAAATCACGCCCAGAGGCTTGGCGATCTGCCCGCGTCCGAACGTGATCAGGTACACCGTCCCCTCCTTCACCACCTCAACTTCCGTCCACTCGCTCAGTGCGTTCACGCACTTCACGCCCACGCCGTGCAATCCGCCCGACA
>DASZQE010000484.1:0-3389 GCA_035550175.1 Phycisphaerales bacterium
TGCCACGTATCGCAGGTATTGATATCCCCGACAAGAAGAAGGTGCTTTACGCCCTTCAGTACATCCACGGCATCGGCCCAAAGCTCGCCAAGGACATTTTGACTGAAGCAGGCGTCAACCCCGACAAGCGCGCCCAGGAACTCACCGACCAGGAAGCGTCGCAGATCACCACCGTCATCGACGCTTCATACATCGTCGAAGGGGCGCTGCGCCGCCAGGTCCAGCAGAACATCCAGCGTCTCCGCGATATCAAGTCCTATCGTGGCGAGCGCCACCGTAAGGGCCTGCCCGTTCGTGGACAGCGCACTCGTTCCAATTCCCGCACACGCAAGGGCCGCAAGAAGACTGTCGCCGGCAAGAAGGGCGTGAAGGGCTAAGCCCCATCGCCGCGTGTTTCGCGGATCATCATCGCATCGCAGGAATCGTCAGCTATGAGCAAGAAGAAAGTCCGAAAGAACGTCATCAAAGGCATCGCACACGTCAATGCCTCGTTCAACAACACCATGGTCACCATCACCGACATGAACGGCGAAACCCTCTGCTGGGATTCCGCCGGCACTGTCGGCTTCAAGGGCGCACGCAAGTCCACGCCCTTCGCTGCCACTCGCGCCGCCGAGCGCGCCGCGCAGAAGGCCAAGCGACTCGGCATGCGTGAAATCGAAGTCCGCGTGAAGGGCCCAGGCCCGGGCCGCGAATCCGCAGTCACCGCACTGCAGATGAACGGTCTGCAGATCACTGCGGTTGAAGATCACACGGCCATTCCGCACAACGGCTGCAGGCCTCCCAAGCGCCGTCGTGTCTGATGGATTGCTGGAATTCGCCGCTCTTCCCGGCCTGACCGCCGCGAAGCGCTTTTTCAAAGATTGTTTCCCCGAGGCACAGAAGACCTCCGTTCATCGCTCAGCAGGTTGACGGGTTGCGTCGTGAAGCCGAGGGTTTCCAGTGTTCTGGATCTGCTGAATTGTTGGAGTGTTTTTCCGTGATGCATCTTCGTTGGCGAGGTCTTGAACTTCCTTCCAAGCTTGAGGTCGAGGACCGTTCTCGAACCCACTCGTTCTCCCGTTTCATCGCCGAGCCCTTCGAGCGCGGCTTCGGCACCACCGTCGGCAACAGCCTCCGCCGGATTCTTCTTTCTTCCGTTGAAGGCGCAGCCGTGTGCAAAATCCGCATCAAGGGCGTTGAGCACGAATTCTCCACGCTCCCCGGCGTGCTGGAAGATGTCACTGACATCATTCTCAACATCAAGGGCCTTATCGTCTCCCTGCAAGGCGATGAACCCAAGACCATGCGGCTTTCCGCATCAGGCCCCGGCGATGTGACTGCCGACCTCATCGAGGCCGACACGTCCATCACCATTCACAATCCCGAGCATCTCATCTGCACCCTGACCTCGGAAGTTGATTTTGAAGCCGAGTTCACCGTCGCCAAGGGGCGCGGATATCAGCCCGCTTCCGAGCAATACGCCAAGCGCGATGAGCAGGTCATCGGCGAGATTCCCGTCGATGCGCTCTTCTCTCCCGTGCAGCGAGTCCGTTACCGCGTGGAGAACACCCGCGTCGGCCAGAAGACCAATTACGACAAGTTGATCATGGACATCTGGACCAACGGCACCGTCACTCCGGAAATGGCGCTTGTCGAAGCCTCGAAGATTCTCCGCAAGCACCTCAATCCTTTTGTTCAGTTCTTTGATCTCGGCGCCACTCGCGTTTCGCTTGAAGCTCGCGCAGCTGCCTCTGTGGACGATGATCTCATCCGCAAGCTCAACATGAACATCAATGAGCTGGATCTCACCGTCCGCGCTTCCAATTGCCTCAACTCCGCCAAGGTGCGCACCGTCGCCGAACTGGTCACGAAGACCGAGCCCGAGCTGCTCGCGGTTCGCTCCTTCGGTAAGACGTCGCTCCGCGAAGTCAAGCGCAAGCTGGAGGAAATGAATCTGTCCCTTGGCATGAAACTGCCCGAAGGCTATGCCCCGCCGGTGGTTACTGCCTGAGTCTTCACTATGATTTCCCTCCCGCCCTCGGCGAAAGTCACGGGCGGGTTTTTCAGGAGCTTTCCCATGCGTCACCGTATCTCTGGCAAACAACTCTGTCTGGATTCAGATCACCGCAAGGCTGTGCTTCGCAATCTTGCCGCAGGACTCTTTGAACACGGGCAGATTCGCACCACCATGCCTCGTGCCAAGGCCGTGCAGCCCTTGGTGGAGAAGATCATCACCATCGCCAAGCGCGGCGGTCTCACCGCACGTCGCCAGATTGCCTCAAAGCTCAATGATCGCAAGGTGCATGTCTGGGTGGCTGATCCCAATGTCAAGGATTGGAAGAAAGCCAACGCATTCTTCGATCTTCCCGCCCAGGATGAAATCGAATTCAACCGCTACGGCGAAACACGCAAGGCTCCGCGCCTGGTCAACCACATCATCAAGAACGTCGCTCCGATGTTCTCCGATCGCGCCGGCGGATACACCCGCATCGTCAAGCTCGGCAAGCACCAGCTCGGTGACGCGGCGGACCTCGTGCTGCTGCAACTTGTCGGACGCGAGGAAGGCCCCGAAATCGGCGGCAACCAGTCCACGCGACGTCGCACTGCCGACAAGCGCACCGCCTTCGCCGCCAAGATTCGCAAAGGCGCCAAGGCCGAAGCCGCTGCGGAAAAATCCGACTCCACTGAAAAGTCCGAGTGACGCACGCTTCTCACACATGATCCTTTCGCACGCCGTCCTTGCCGACGGCGTGTTTTTTTCCACGCATGCATCGGCAAGCAGTGGGGGATACACTCCGCTTCCCATGTCGCAGCGCTCCATGTCCGATGACCTCGACCTGCTCAACAGCGAAGCGCTCGCTGAGCTTTCCGCCATCGCCGATGCCGCCGCGCTTGAATCCTGGCGCATCAAGTACCTTGGCACAAACGGCTCGCTCAAGAAAATCACCCCGCGCCTCAAGGAAGTCCCCAAGGAGGACAAACCCCGTGTCGGCGCGCTGCTCAATCAGGTCAAGACCGCTCTCGAAGCAGCCTTCGCCGAAAGAAAATCCGCGCTGGGTTCAATCGCATCATCGTCATCAACAGTCGGCATCGACCTCACCGAGCCCGGGCTTCCACTCGGCCTCGGTCGCCGTCATGTCCTCTCCCGCACGATCGATGAAATCACCGACGTCTTCGCTCGCATGGGCTTTTCAGTCGCCACTGGTCCGGAAGTTGAGGACGAATGGCACAACTTCACCGCGCTCAACATTCCCGCCGATCATCCCGCTCGCGATGCCGCTGACAATTTCTACATGGGCTCCGCGCTCGGTCTGCTGCTTCGCAGCCAGACTTCCACGGTGCAGATTCGCGCCATGTCCGCCGCCAAGCCTCCTCTGAAAGTCATCGCTGTCGGCCGCGTCTACCGC
>DASZQE010000485.1:0-3600 GCA_035550175.1 Phycisphaerales bacterium
CCTAGTCCCCGCGCCACCATGAGGTCCACCCCCTCTTTCTCTTGAACCACTCCATCTTCAGATCCCACGCATCATATTGATCAATCCGGCAGCCGAGAAACGGTCGGCATAGTTCCATGACCATTTCTTCGCCGTCTATCGCTTCGTCGTTAGCCTTCAGCTTTTCCTCGATTGGGAGCGGCGAGCCTTTCTCGAAGAAGATGCCATCGTCGCCACTACCTGCACGAGCGCGAAGAAGCTTACCATTCTCGTACCATGCATATCCAAATAGGTCGACGACACTATGTAGCATCGCAATGAGCGCGCGACATCCAGGAAGCATTGCCGTCGCACATTGCACCGCGCGTGGCACACCGCGTTTAAACGCTTCTTCTGCGATCAGAACACTGCCGACGACCAGCGCATTCGCGTACGCACCGACATACAGGTCGTCATTCGCCTGTGGATACAACGCTTGCTCAAGTGTGGAATCGCCGTGGCTCTCGTACGTTCCTCCAAGGCGGCGCACAAAATCGCGAGCTTTGGCCGGGTCCGGCGCGGGAAATGATGTCAAATAATCGGCGTCGCCATTGACAGCAATAAGGTTGAAGGCTTTCCATCCCATTTGATTGCTCCAGGGCGTTGCAACTGCACACATCGCGCAACTGGCCGGCAGAGCCTACCCCATTTCCCCCTTTGTGTCTCTGCGCCTCTGCGTTCATTCCTCCTTTCGAAAGCAGGAACGAACGCAGAGGCGCAGAGACGCAGAGAAAGCGCATTCTCCACTGGAGAAGATCTTCGCAAGCCGTGAACTTGTCTCATCCGCTGCTGAAGACTGCTCGTACCGGCCGGAAGAGTTCTCTTGCTTGCTCCGCGAGTTCTCATCGCGCTGGGACGATTGCTCTTCCGGGTCGCAACATGTCTCCATTGCCGCCGAAGAGCACTCGGCCGGCGGGGAAGAGGGCTCTTCATCGCCGGAACTTGTCTCGTCAGGACCTCACGAGACATGTTCTGGGACCGCCGAGCACTCGGCGGGGGCGAATTTGACCTCGTTTCCGGTAAATCAGCTCAACTGATGCGGCGGATACCCAATAAAACGCATATCCGGGCAAGCCGGGAAGAGGTTGGAACCACAGATGAACACAGATGAACACGGATAACAGCAGGGGCCGACTGCAGATTTCGCGGCTCGACTGAGCTCGCCAAGTCAGATGGCGCAGATTTGGATGCATCCATCTGCGAAAGCGGCGCAATCTGCGGTCAAATATGCCGTCTTCCATCTGTGTTTATCTGTGTTCATCTGTGGTTAAACCGTTTTTCTTTCGATCGGAGCGAATCAGGGGCACAATTCGAGCTTTATTCGTTCAACCGCTGTGATGGGCAGTTGGGATGACAAGGTGACAAGGTGAGCGGGTGACAAGGTGAATATCGCGGCGCCCCGCCGCGAGCGTGAGTTCTACGCAACGGGGAGGACTGCCAGGCATATGTAAGCGTTCGCCGCGACAAGCAGCCACGTCCATCGACTTCGCCGAATCGCGTCGTTCTGTACAATCCGAACAAGAGCCATGATGAGCCAGACACATGCTGCGGCGCCAACTGCCTGCCCAATGGCCAGCCCGACGTAGTCGAGGTCGCGGGAGATCAGCAGCCCACAGAGAAAGCCAGTCGCGTACATGGCGACAATGCCGGCTGCGTAGATGCGCAGAAATCGCCGAACTCCGCTGGCCGACAGAGAATCGGGAGCGGTGCGGTAGTCGATTACAGGGGGCGAGGTTGAGGGCCGTGGTTTTTCCATTTCATCTCGCGCGCGAGTGATTCGCCCGCCACCAAAACACAAGCTCTCCCATGATACCCCACGGCAAATTCGGTGAAAGGAGCGTCAGCCCCACCGCGTTTGGCCCTTGCTCCGATCCATGTCATCAGGCAATTCGTGGTTCAAATTTCCCGGCGCAACGGTTCGTTGAATCCCAATCAGCCCCGCCAGCTTTGCCGCCGGCAATATTTCCGCTCAAACCCGCATGATTTGTTATGATCCCTGAAGTTGCACCGCGCCGAACCGTTCGGCGCGGACGCATGCATATGGACCGGTGGTTCCTACTACTCAATGGTTATGCAGCGGAAGCTCTTCACCTTCGTGGCGGTGTTGGTGGCGGTCGTTTGTGCTATTTGCACATACGCGTACCTTCACCACGCCAGTGGGCCGTATGTGGTCGAGCTTGAAAAGGTTCCGGACTCATTTACCGAGGAACTGGCGACCGATGCGGCGCACAAAGCGATGGAGGCCCGCGGGTATTCACAGCCGAGTTGGGCGATTAAGACAGTCCTGGTGCCATACGATGATTACAGTGGAACAGGCGGATTCCGGCCCTGGGATCCCGCTAAGCACAAGGCCGGGTTCTTTATCATGGGGCAGGCCGGAGGGCCCTCTCGACTCGAAGAGCTGTGCATCATCGACGTCAAACTTGAAGGGAAGGTCATCACCTGCGTGATTCGACCGCAGACGCCGTCGAAATGAGGCACCCGTGTCCCCTACAGAAGGCGAGACACGCTACATCAGCCCCTTCAGCGTCTCCAAATTCACCGCATCCCAATCCCGCCCATCTTCATGCTTGAGCTTCGGCGTTTCGAGGATCTTGGGGATGTTCGCAAGCGCCTCATCGCGCACGATCGGCTTGAACCCTTCCAGGCCAATCAAACCCTTGCCGATGTGATCGTGGCGATCGACGCGGCTTCCGAGTTCCTTCTTGGAATCGTTCAGGTGCAGGACTTTCACCCGCTTGATGCCGATGGTTGAGTCGAGCTGTTTGCGGAATCTGGCGTACTTTCTTCCTCTCAGATCATACCCGGCCGCGAAGAGGTGGGCGGTATCGAGGCAGACCGCGAGGCGCTTGGGCCGCTTCACCAATTCGATGATTGTGGCGAGATGTTCGAGCTTGTAGCCCAGCGATGTGCCCTGGCCGGCGGTGATTTCGAGGCACGTGGTGACATCGTTCTTGCCGACGGTATCGTGGACGATATCGAGCGCGGCCGCGACGCGCTTCAGGCCGGCTTCTTCGCCGGTGCCCATGTGGGCGCCGGGGTGGGTGACGAGAAACGGGATGTCCAGCAGGGCGCAGCGGGTGATTTCTTCGACGAAGAGGTCGATGCTCTTTCGCCAGAGCGCCTCATCGGCCGATGCGAGGTTGATCAGGTAGCTGTCGTGGCTGACGGTCTGCTTGAATTTCAGCCGTTTGCAGTGCGTGGACCATTGCTCAATGCACGTCTGATCCAGCGGTTTGCATTTCCACTGCTGCTGGTTCTTGGTGAAGACCTGAACGGTGTCGAAGCCGAGCTTTTCCGCTTCGAGCAAGGCGTTGTGCATCCCGCCGGCGATGGACAAGTGGGAACCGAACATAGGTTTCGGATCATAAGCACGAAACCCGAGACTTGAAATCGCGCCCCCGCGCGCCAAGCACGAAATCCGAAGCTCGAAATCCGAAACAAATCAAAATTCGAGGAGAAATGTCTTAAACGGGAACGCTGCCGTAGTGGTCATCTGTGCCTTTCAAACATTCACGCTTGACTCCGACGTGCTCAAGCGAGCCGTTTCGGATTTCGTGCTTCGGATTTCGGATTTCCTCT
>DASZQE010000486.1:0-6142 GCA_035550175.1 Phycisphaerales bacterium
AGATTGGAGTAGCGAACGCGACCACTGGTTTCCTTATAGTTGTGTCGATTGAGGTAGAAGCGGCCGGCGCCAACGCCGCCATGACAACGACTGGTGGCGCAGTTGTTCATGAGCCAGGTGTCGTGGACGCGCTGCTTGAAGAGGAGCAGCGACTGAGGTTCGGAAAGAACCTGCACCTTGGGGTAAAGGTCGCGGGCGCGAAGCGCGAACATGAGGCGGACGATCTCCAGCGGGTCGGCCCGGAAGAGCGCGGTGCGGTCGGTCTGCGAGGCGGGAATCAACTCACTGGTGCCATATTTTTCAAGGAGTTCACGAATGGTGTCGGCAGAGACCGCGACCTTGGGGGGATGATCGAAGTCGATTTCATAGACGCGGATGAGGTTCACGTCCTTGCTGGAAATCGTGTTGCGGGGAAGCATGTCTGAGGGATAGACGGGGCCGGACTTGTGAGCATCGGGCTGATCGGGTGAATCCGGGTTGTCCGAATCAGGCTCATCATCGGATTCTTCAGCGGCAGTGGATGGAGGCTGCGAAGGATGCGTGTTGTCCGCGGAATCAGCAGGCGCGTCGGCAGGCTGAGAAGTGGCGGGCTGAGCAGATGGTGCAGTGACGGGTTGCTGCGGTGAAGCGGTTGGAGGCGTGACGGGCGGAGTTGTCGCGGAGGAGCCAGATGCGGGTTTCTGATTCTTGTGAGGCGCAGCACCTGGAGGATACGCGAGGTCCGGGTGAAGCTCGATTTCCGCTTCAACAATGTTCATCAAATGACGAGCGTCGGCGGTTTCGCGTTCATCGAGGAGCTCCTGAAGCTCACGACGGGCGACGTCATAGCGCTTTTGATTGACAGCCCACTGGCACAGACGGAGATGGGCTTCATACATGCCGGGCTTGACGGCGGCTTTGAATTTCTCGTACTGCTCCTCGAAGGTCGGAAGGAGCACGACGTAGTCGATGGAATCGCGCTTGAGCGTTGTGCGAATGGATTGAATGACGAGCGTGACGTGATCAAATGCGTCTTCGAGAATGACGCCTTCACGAGTCTGGCCGTTTCGGAGATACACGATGCCTGACTGGCCGGGCTTGGGATCAACCAGGCGAATGATCTGGGTGATGCGGGTTTTGTTGAAATCGTGCTGCTGATTCTTGAGATCGCGGATGGAGATGTTGTCATCGTCCTCAGAAAGCACGTATCCAGCGAGATCGAGATTTCGGTTGACGTGGAGAATGACTCGAGATGTAACGGCGGGCTGAGACTGCGCAGGCTGAGAAGCAGGCGGCGCCGGCACATCGGCAGCGATGCATGGAACTGCGAGTGCGAAGATGAGCAAAGCGGTCAACGTGCGCATGAAATCCATTCTGAACAGGTAGTCGTGAATGATGCAAGAGCGTGAGGGACAAAAGGCGTATGAAATGCGTACGCCACAGGGTGTTTTCCGCAGAAAGAGGATGATGGTTGCAGGAAGAGGCGAGGATCACTCCGGAAGCGGGGATAAATCGACATTCTTGGCATGATTGATGCGAACGGTGTAGGTGAGGAAGACGGTGTCAGCGTCATGTGATTGCGGCGGAAGGGTGATCCGCCATTTGAGGAGACCCAGCGGCATCTGATTCCGGACGTAATAGGAGTCCGTTGCGAGCGGGTGGGAGAGATTTTCGAGATCAATCTGAATTTCATCTGAGCGAGAGGTGGGCATGCGGTCCCAGAGCTCAAGATTGACGGGCTGGCCGGTGTAGTTGCTGAGTCCCACGCGAAAGTTGTAGGTCACTCGACGCCCGCCACCGAGGAGACCAGTGTTGGAGAAATTGCGATCGACAAGCTGGCGGAAGACTGTGACGGAGCGATCAAGCCCGAAATACGCGCTGAATTGAGAGCCGGCGGGAATGAGCGGAAGATCCATTGAGCCGACGTACTGCGATCCATAGAAGACGGATGCGCGGCCCGGAAGCAAGGGTGAAGCTCCAGCGTTGGTGAGGGTGCCCCGCACGTAGACATTTCCAGAAACATAGGGAACTGCATAGTGGACGAGATCGGGCGCTGCATCGAAGGCGGCGATACGAACATGCTGCGCGGACTGCGGAGCTGAGGCGATGGTCACGCGGCGGGGGATGGGGACGTTGATGGTCGGTCCGGTGTAAAAAAGTCCGGCTTGCTCGGGTGACGTCGGCACGCTGGGATTGGATTGATTGTTGAGCGAAGCGTTTTCAGCGGATGCAACATCGACATACCACGGCTCGGCTGCAGGCGGAACAGTGGAGCGCGTAGGTTGTGCGGTTGAGAGATTGAGCGCCACGTCGGTCCAATCCTCGCCGGAGGATTGCGAGACGATGGCGAGCGACTCGATAGACGCTGACGCTCCGTCATCAGTTGCGCGGATGTTGTAAGAAGGCCTCCATGAGGCCTCCGCGACGTAATAGGACAGGTGAAGCGAAAGCGGGGCGGATTCCTTCACGGACAGATTGATGAGAGCGATGCGCTGCGGCGCGGTTGAGAACAACTGGTTTCGGCGCTGTGTGAGCACCTGGAGATCGTGATCGACGGCATCATGTGCTGCACGAAGATCCCGAATCTGCTTCAGGAGCTTTTCACGGCGTTGCAGGATCGCCTGGAACTGCTGATCGAGGGCGTTGATGTCGAATTTTTCCGTTCCGAGATTCTGGGCGGCATCGGAAGCGGTGCGGGCTCCAAGGGTCTGGAGCCACTGGTCCTGAGTGGTGAGAAGATCGAGACTGTCCGAGGAATCCCGGAGTTTCGCGGAGAGGTCGGTGATTTGAGAATCGACATCTGCGAGGAGGGGATTGTCGTCAGTTCCGGAGGCAAGGACCCGGCGGCTATCGACGTTGAGGATTGTTGCGGGTCCCGTTATGCGTGCGAGGAGTGTTTCGGGATCAAGGCCATCAGGCAAGCCGGGCACGGAAATGAGGTATTCGCCGGGCGCGAGGTTGAAAAAGGCTTCGCGATTAATGGATGCGCCGACAGGAAAGACCGTGACGGACTGGACAGGGACGATGAGCTGACGGACATCAGGCAAGGCGGCATGTGAAGCAGGAGGCGAGGATGAGTCCGAAGCCTGTGCGAGGAGAGGAAATGACAGCGCGAGCGTCGGCAGAAACAGCAGCGGCAGCGCGCGAAGTGAATGCATCATGGGTGAACGCACATGATAGGGCTTGTGCGGGGAGAATTGGCCGAAAAACGCACGGTTGAGCGAGTTCAGCGGACAGATGAAAGAATGCCGGTCTGCGCAAGCAGGTCGGCAATTCGCGTCTTTTCGGGAAGAGAAGACTGTGCGACGGCCTGGACGAGCCGCTTTCGCTCGGTTTCCTCGCGGAGGAAGCCAATGGCCAGTTCTGGAATTGCTGAGCTCGGGATTTCCTCAAGCGATTCATATCCTTCGCGGTACACAAGTCGAGCCGCGAGCGTCTTGGCCATGATCCATTTGAGGTATGGACGCGGCGTGCGAGACCAGAGGCGGTCGCCGACGGTTTTCAAGAGGACCGGGGGCAGATGATCCATGACAAGCTGGCGCATGAGTGCGGGCGATTTCTGCTCGAGCGCATCAACGGACTGCTCGATTGCGTCGGCGATGCGGATCATGACGCGGCTGATCTGCGTGGAGATTTCGGGGAGCGGGATATCGGGACGCTGGACATGCACACGGGCGAGCAGTTCAGCTTCACGACGGGCCAGTTCACGAAGGCGCACGAGCACCTCGGCGACGAAGGCTTCCTTGATGCCGAGGAATTCCTGTTCGTTGAGCAGCATGGACGCGATGATTTCAAAGCTGGAACAGATGACACCGCACTTGTTGGCGGAGCTGTCCTTGAAGATGAGCACACCCTTGCGCGAAAGTTCGACGCGGGCTTCGGGCGTGAGGAACAGATTGGCGCCTTCGACGATGACACGGCTGGAAGGCGTGCCATCGGGCTGGAGGTATTCGTGCCAGTTGGCGATGTGCATGGCCGCGGGACGACCGCCGGCTGGGACAAAGGCGTCAGCCACAACTCGATTGTGCAGGGAGTTGCGCAGATGCACGCCGTTGGGATCATCGAGCGCGACCAGACGTCCACGGCGAGAAACCATGGAGCGCTCAAAGTGACTAATGGGGAGCGCGGCATTGAAGAGTCGCAACAGCTCGTTGTGATCAAGTCCGTCGGGGTCTTCTGCGCACCCTGATCCATCGGAAATGCCGACGATTCGGGCGTTGGGGCCGTAGTCGCGGTCAAGAATGCGAATCATGTTGCCGGCGACATCGCCATCGGGTCCACCGGTGATCTTGACGGTGAAAGGATGCTTGCGCGGATCAATGCCGATGGTTTTCAGCGCGACTTCGAGGAAGACGTTGAGGCCTTCGCTGGTGACGCCGTATTGCTTGTGGTTGATGCCTGCGCCGGGCTTGGAACTCATGAGCGCGGTGGGAGTCGGGTAGCCGCGGCGTTTGGCGCGATCGACCACCCAATCGATGAGCTGAGGCGTGATGTTTTCATCCGGACCGAAGTAGAGGAGTTCATCGCGGCCGAAGCGATCGACGATGAGCTTGCGGATTTCTGCATCGGGCGTGATGAGATCAAGGACGGAATCCACGAAAGCCTTCACGCCGCGATCGATGGGTGTTGCAGGCTCGATGAGGATGGCGGCCTTTGATCCGCCTTCAGGAATGTCCTTGTTCTTGAGCTGCTGTGCGAAGGCAAGGCCGTAGGCTTCGTCATAGAGACGTTCGAGCTCGCGCGCGTATTGATCGGCGCCGATCGGACGCACAGCGCGGATGCCGCCACGGGCGATATCGCGGAAGCGGACGTGGAAGCCGTTGAAGCATCGGCCATGCACAAAGAACACGCCGAAGGGAAGCTCGGGGCGCTCATCGGTCTTGAGGAAGGACGGTTCGAGGCGGAAGGCGAGACCGGATCGATTTTCGAGGAAGACGTTGGTGCGAAGCACGGCGCGGACGGCGTCAACAAACTTGCGAAGCACAACGCGAGCGTCTTCGAGATCGACGGAACGATTGATGTCCTTGACAATGTCAGCGGCGCGACGCTCGAATTCGGCGTCATCAAGGCGCGTCTGGGGATCGAAGCGATCCATGAGCAGTTCGACGATCTTGAGCGATTGCGGGAGGTTTTTCTCGGCGATTCGGAAAATGCGGTCGGGGTTGTAGGCGTAGGGATTGATCTTGCACAGCACCTGATGCACGAGCTGGCAGAGGCCGGTGATGACTTCAGCGCGAACAAGGCTGAGGCCGTTGTTGCGGTAGGCGAGATTGAGCGTGCGATCATCAAACCACTTGATGCGGAGGAGATCCTTGCGGACGCGCTTCCAGAGCGGGCTGGTTTCGTTGAGGGCCTCGCCGGTCGGACCTTCGACGACGAAGCCGAGCAGGCTGACCGAGCCGTGCGGTTGATCGTTGATGGTGTCGAGATACGCGCGGTGAATGTTGATGCCTGAGCGAGAGAGACGAGTTGCGACGCGCTCGAGCATGAGACGAGTCGATGCGTTGGAAGCGGCGACGACAATGCGGCTCTTGCGCGGGTCGGCTTCGGGCTCGATGGTGACGGCGGTGCCGTCGCTGGCCGTGACCTGACGGAAAAGCTGCCAGTGGCTGCACATGCGCAGCGGCGTGAGGGTGAGGACGTAGTCGGCGCGGCAGCGCTGGAAGAATTCGCGGACGGTGTTGGGCGACCACTGCGGCAGATTGAGCGCGGCGTAGCCCATGGTCTGCTCGAGCTTGAGCGCCTGCTCGGGATCATCGGGATTGAAGGGAAGACCTTCGCCGAATTCAAACGTGTCAAGAACAAGTTGGCCATCGAGCGCGGTGTGGATTTTCGCGGCGCGAAGCGGACGATCGTGCGGAAGCTCTGCGACGATTTCGGCGAGCACGCCGGGATAATCGAGCGGACGCATGGAGGTCCACTGGCTCTGATCGTTCCCTTTGAGCGTGAAGTGGAGCGGGCGTCCGGAGGATTTTGCGGCGATAATGGCCTGCAAGTGAACAAGTTGCGTAGTGTGATCGGTATCCTGGAAGTACATCGGGGGAAGGTTCTTGAGGAACCAAGGCACGACGGTGGAGGCGGTGGCGCGGAAACCGTCGATGAGTTCATCCATCAGCGTCTGTTCATCGAGAATGGCTGGGCCGGGTTGAGCAGGCTTGGTGGG
>DASZQE010000487.1:0-2968 GCA_035550175.1 Phycisphaerales bacterium
GTCTGTGTCCGCACTGCGCCTACCCCATCGGCACGAGTGCTCTCTGCACCGAATGCGGCAAACCCGTCACTCATTGAAATGCCGAGTTCTTTCCCGCGCCGGCGCCTGCTTCGCTCATGCCTTGCGAATTCTTTCCGCCCATCCCGATCTCCGCACGATCTCCTCACTCCGCCGGCGAAACGCCTCCAGGTTCCTTGCATCCAGCGAGCCGTCAAACGCGCACGCAATCCATCCCGGCCCGACATGCCAGCTTTCGCCTCTGGGTGAATCGGCGAGCGCATCGCGCATCGCTTCGGTGAGGAAAGTCTTCGCGTCTGCAATATTCCCCAGCGTCAGCCACCGCTCATCAAACCGTTCATCGCCGATTGTCACCGTCTCGCCTCTTCTCGAAAGAAACCCGCGCTGCAGCGCGTGCGGCCGGAACGCCGACACATTCGCGCCCGGCATGTCCTCAACGGCCCAGGCAATGATCGTGTGCAGATGAACCTGCGTGGATTTGCCCGAGCCGGTGATGCGCATGTGCTCGAACAGGCACCTCGAGACCGGCGGCTTCGCGTTCAACGCAAGCCACTGAATCCCCTCGGCGCCGTTGGCCAATTGCAGGCGCGTCTGCAGTTCGATCACCGGCAGAAAGACCTCACGTCTCCGATCCGCGCCCGGATTGGTGTCCATCAGAAATCCCTGACGCTCAAGGGCGAATTGAATGCCCCGAACTCGCTGACGACTCATTCCAATGGTCAGAATCACGGACAATGCGATTGCTGCGAGTATCGGTGCCATGATGACAAGAGCCGCACACCACCACGGCACGCTTTTCTGCAGCAACGAACCGAGCGCAATCCCGACCCCGATGCCGATGAAGACGATGACGATCCACATCAGGCCGTGCTGTGAACTGCGTCGATAGGGAGTGCTCATGGTGGACCTTCCTCATGGTTCGTCATGGTAAATCACTGTGCATTTCTCTATACCCGGTCGCCACTTCGTTCCGGTATCCTATTCGGTTGCCCCTTCTCCTCATTTTGCGAGCACCGCGAATGTCCACGCCCCACCAGTTCGCTTCCAACAGCCGCCATTCCATCGGCGTCGAACTCGAGCTTCAGATCGTCAGCCGTTCAAGCGGCGCGCTTGTTGACGGCTACCAGAACATCTTCGACCGCCTGCCTGCGGACGTCGCTCCGCACGTGAAGCCCGAGTTCATGCAGTCCTACGTCGAGATCATCTCAGGCGTGTGCAACTCGGTCAGCGATGTCGAAGGCGACCTCGGCCCCAAGATTCGTGCCGTGCAGTCGGCGGCGAACTCGCTTGACCTCGGCCTCATCTGGGCCGGCTCGCATCCGTTCTCTCGCTGGGAAAAGCAGGGCATCACGCCCGGCGAGCGCTACCAGTGGCTGCTGAATCAGATGCAGGATGTCGCGCGACGTCTGCTCGTGTTCGGACTGCACGTGCACGTCGGCGTGGATTCCGGCGACAAGGCGATTCAGCTCTGCGATCGTCTGCTCCGCCACATTCCCGTGTTCCTCGCGCTATCGTCAAACTCGCCTTATTGGTGCGGACGAGATTCGGGCCTGGAATCCTATCGCTCCAAGATCATTGAAGCGCTGCCGACCGCCGGCCTGCCGCAGACCATGCGCAACTGGTCGGAATACGTGTGGTTCATCAATCACCTCATCGACACGAAATTCATCTCTTCGAATCGCGAAATCTGGTGGGACGTGCGCCCGCACGCGAAGTTCGGCACGGTGGAAATGCGCGTGATGGACATGCCGTTGAATTTCCGCCACACGCTCGGGCTGACCGCGCTGACGCAATCGCTGATCGCACACATTTCCGACCGGATCGATCGCGGCACGTTCCTCTACGATTGCCATCCGCTCATTGCCAAGCAGAACAAGTGGCACGCAGGCCGGTACGGCATGAATGCCAACTTCGTTGATGCGGAGACCATGCAGGCAATTCCCGCACGCACCGTTGCCCGTCGGCTGATCGAGACCCTGGCGCCGACTGCCGACCGTCTCGGCTGTCTGAAGGAACTCTACATTCTTGATGACATCATCGAGAACGGCACCGGCGCGGATCGTCAGCGCAAAGTCTTTGAGCAGACGAACTCCATGGAAGCCGTAGCCAAGTACCTGATGGAGCAAGCCGCGCTGCCGGCGCCACATCCCTCCGCAGCGCCCGCACTTTCAGCCTCCGCCTGAGATGATCTCTTCTGCCTTCCGGATTCTGAACTCTTATCCCCGGTACTCGCACTTGCTCGTGCAGGTCTCCTGCACTACCACCTCCGCAAGCATCGGCAGCGCAGGCTTCAATTTCTTCCACAGCCACTCCGCAATCCGCTCACTCGTCGGATTCTCAAGCCCCGCGATCGTGTTGAGATATGAATGATCAAGCTGCGCTTCGACCGGTTCAATCGCTTTCTTGATGTCCGCATAATCCATCAGGTGATGCTGCCCTATGGGAATCTCTCCCTCCACCACCACATCCACCTTGAATGAATGTCCGTGCAATCTGCGACACTTATGACCTTCCGGAAAACTGGGAAGATCGTGGGCAGCTTCAAATCCGAATGTCTTGACTAACCGGACTCTCATGAGCCCTGCATCATAAAGGATCGCCCGGTTTTCAGCCCGCATGAAGGTCGTTTCTCGTGTATTTTCGTATGAGCGTCTCCCGCAACCGACCTACGATCACATCAACTCTATGATCCCAGATCAGAACAAGACTTCCGACGGGTCATCCTCTGTCAACCCGAATTCACCTTCGCCATGCGAAGCAGCCTCGCTCACGCCGCTGGATGTGCTGTGCAATATCGCCATCCTGCTTGATGCGATCTACTGCGGCGCGCTGCTTATCGACCGCACCGGTCGGCTCATGCACGTCAACCGCAGGCTCTGCGACATGATGCAGCGTTCTCCATCCGAGCTCATCGGCCGCACGCTCCTCGATCTGTATCCCGAAGGCCCCG
>DASZQE010000488.1:0-2842 GCA_035550175.1 Phycisphaerales bacterium
TGGAAGACTGGCTCAAGACGTGGCGCAGCACGCGCGAGATGTATCCGTGGCTGGTCGCGGAAGAAGGAAAAGAAGAAGAACACCACGGAGACACAGAGACACAGAGAAGAAGTGATATTGAACAGAAAAGCGAGAGTAGAAAAAGCTTTGGGAAACACGCACGAGGACACGTGATCGGATTTGCAAAGGCCGGACCGCACAAACTGAGAGGCGCGTATGCGTGGAGCGCGGAACTGAGCGTGTACATCGATCCCCCGCATCACGGCAAAGGCGTCGGCACGAAGTTGTACGAACAACTTTTTCCGTTGCTGAAAGCGCAAGGATACATGACGTTGATTGCAGGCGTGACCACGCCGAACGATGCAAGCCAGCGATTGCACGAGCGATTCGGCATGAAGCAGGTTGCGTGCTTCGAGCGTGTCGGGTGGAAGTATGAGCGATGGCACAATGTGTGCTACTTCCAGGTGATGCTGCACGATGCGAGTGCGAAGCCGGGCGCGATCACACCTGTGCGTGAAGTGATCGGCATGCTGAATCGTGAAGCAGTGATCGCGCGATGATGATGTTTGCGAAGGTGATCTTGGTGATGAAGTGAAGAGCGGTCGCGCGGAGATTGCGTGAAGTTCAATGAGTGAGTCAAGCACGCGAGGCCGATTTTTGTGAGGTTCGGGGCACTCTGAGAGTGACCGATTTGAGGATGAGCACTCGGCGAAATGCGGAGCAAGCGGGGAGAATTCAGCGGAATAGAACGCAACATGGAAGAACTGCGCAGCGAGGAGATTTTTGAATCGTGCGCAACTGCGGGGTTCCGCAATCACCATGAAGCAAGTTGAAGCAAAGAGCAGAAATCGACGCAATTCGGCCAGCGCGGTGCGATGAAGGGGCTCGCAGGAAGCTGAAGGTTGCGAGCAGTTGTGAGGCGATACGCGGAGTTATTGCGGGATTTCGCGAGTGGGTTTTTGCGGCGATTTTGAGTCGGGGATTCTCTGAGCGAGCGCACAACGGATGCGGGAATCAGTCGCGAATGATCAACAATCTGCGGGATTGGCGCTTGACCGGGTGTTTGTGCGCGCGAGGTGCGGTGTCGTCGGCGCGCTGTGCAAGAGCATTTTTTTGATTCTGGTTTCAGTGCCCATCGCTGCATTGCAGCGACCGGGCACTTGGTTCTGAGGAGGAAAAATGAGGAGCGTGGGCGTGACGCGGAGGAGGGGGAGAGGCGGCGCGAGTGTGCGGTTGAGGGGTGAGTGATGCGGGATGCGGCGGCTGCGGAGAGATGAGCTGAAGGCGAACATTGATCAGGCGGGACTGATGTTCCGCAGGGAGCGGCTGGCGGAGATTGACATGCCCTCGCAGAAGCTGGTGGCGCTGGTGGGGAAGTGAGAATTGTAATGAGTTTCGTCCCCGAGAAAATAATATCGCCTTACCCAGTCGCCTGTCATTGCATTGACTTGACAAGTCAATGCAATGATAATGTTGTAATTGTGTTTGACGAATGTCCAAACTGTAACTGTTCCGTATCGGGTACCTGCGTGTGGGAATGCGATGGTAATCACAAATTTTGTGACGAATGCGCGGCATACACCATAGGTCACAGAATTGCGTCTGGAATTCTGCTTGGAGGGGGTGTCGTACCGTGTCCGCATTGCGATGAGGCTGGCAGATTCATTGGGCGAATAGATTCAACACATAACGAATCAACAGATTGTGATACTGACGAAAAATCAAGCAATGATTCTGACGATGACTATAGCTCTGATTCATCCTATTCCTCTTCAGATTACAGCGAGACAACGCCGCTTGCTGCAGCGGGTTTAGCAATTTGGCTCGCAACATCTTGTAGCGCATTTCTGGGTATCATTGCTGCAATGGGTGGCTATAACCAACCAAACGGTGCGACATTTAAGACTGGTTTTTGGTTCGGTATGCGCTGGCTTGTCCCAATTTTTCTGCTGATCGCCGCAGCAATATGGGTGTGGGGCAAGATTGAAGATTTTGTCATGGATAAGGTGATTCCCGTCGTAGCTATTGTCGTTATCGCTTTTATTTTAGTGAGCATATGTCTAAATCGATGCAGTGGGCCTTGATGTTCAACGATCTCATAACAACCAAAAGATTGCTTGTGCTCAGGGCTGCGAAAAGCAAAAGATGATGTTATCCAAACAGAACAGACACGCTAAGGATGGGTAAATCGATACCGACATTGAGAGAGTTTCAATGTAGTTCCAGGTGGCCCGTATGAAGTATTGACAGGAAATACAGACGTCGGGGGAAGAATCTCCAGCCCCCCACTGCCCTTTCTTCAGGAATAGGCGGTGGAATGCGAGAGAAGACCCAGGCATTGCCATGCCTGGGCTTCGGAGACAAGGCACGAAGAGAAGAATCCCTCGCGTGGTGTATGAAAAGAATCCCTCGCTTGCGCTTCGGGCTATTGGAGGCATGTGCGTAGGGGAACGGTTCTATTTGATCGGATTGGGGATGCGGAGGATGGGGAAATCGCTGCCGACTGTGAGGGAATCATCGAAGAAGTTCCAGGTGGCGAGGCCATCTTCGGACTGGGGTTCGAGGAGGTAGACGGCGAGCGTGCCGAGGGGTTGTGCGGTGCGGACGAGGATGTAGGAGCTTTGGGTTGTGGGCTGTGAGCTGTCGGAAGGAGAAGAAGATGCGGGCGGGACGGTCTCCCCGGCGACTCGTTGACCCGTCGCACCAGAGGAAGATGTGGAAACGAGAGAGGAAAGAGGGGCCTGTCGGCAAGTGCATTCGAGAGTCGTGGCGCGGTGGCCTTGGAAGGATTTTTCTTCGTGCGTGATGGAGGTGATGGTGTAAATCTCCACCCCCCCCCCCC
>DASZQE010000489.1:0-7734 GCA_035550175.1 Phycisphaerales bacterium
CGATCCCCATTCTCGTGCCCGTGCTCGTGCTCGTAGATCTGCTGTTCATTTGAAAGGCCTCACGTCATGCTCAAGAGAATCCTGCTCGGACTGGGCGGCACGCCTTACACCGCTTCGGAAATTCAGTTCGCCATTGATATCGCCTCACATCATCACGCCGAGGTCACCGCGGCCACAGTGATGGATCTTGCACGAATTTCCGACATCGGACCGGTTCCGCTAGGCGGTTCGGCCGCAGCCGCAACACTCACGCAGCATCGCATGGAACAGGCGCAGGAAGCGATTGACGCCGCGATCAGACAGTTCAATCAGCGATGCTCGGAAGCCACCATTCGCACGCGCGTGCTGCAGGAGGCCGGAAACCCGCAGGAGGAACTCTTCAATCTCTGGCGCTATCACGATCTCACGCTGCTCTCACTTCAAAGTCTGTTTGAATACGGCGTGGTGCGCGATCCGCGCAATCTGATCACCAAGATCATCCGCCACGGCGTCAAGCCCGTGCTTGCCACCCCGCGCGAGTATCGCACGATACGCAAGGTGCTGATCGCCTATGACGGCACGATGCATGCGGCGGCAGCCATGCAGCGATTCATTCAGTTGCGACCCGTCGGCGAGATCGACATTGAGGTCGTCTGTTTCCATTTCACGGAAGAGAACGCCAAGCCTCTCTTGCGTGATGCTGCGTCATACTGTGAATTGCACGGCATGAAAGCGGCCACTGCCCTCCGGCCTGAGGAACCTAAAGAAGGGCTTCTCAAATATGCCGAGGAATCCAAGGCGGACCTCATCGTCATGGGATGCGGAGAACACGGCCGGCTGCTTTCGCACTTGCTCGGAAGCACCACCTTGCACGCTGTCGAACACTCGCAACTTCCGCTTTTTCTCATGCAATAGCGTATCTTCAACACGTTTTGATCTAGCTTGCGGAATCCGGCTGGGACGTGCCGACCTTCATGCCGCCGTCCGCGGTGTCCTTGTGCTGCTTCATGGCTTGGTACAGGTAAATCTGCACAAACCCGCGTTCCGCGAGCAGTCTGCCGGCACGACGACACGCCTGGTCGAGGTTGCGCAACTCACCACGATCAAGCTCGTTCTCAAAATCCTTCAGCGCGCCATCCAATGACAAGATCAATCCCGCTGCCACCGCCCATTCCTCGCGCGTCTCGGGCCGGAATTCCTGGAGATACTCCACCGGAAGAACTATTTTCCACCTGCCATCGACCTGCTTCATCTGCATGCCGATGCCCATCACCGGCTTGCCGTCCAGCAGAATGTCAGCGGTTCCATCGCCTGCGTCTTCAACGGTCACTCGCTTCTCCTGCTCATCAAGCAATCCGAACGGGTCCGTCATGAAGCGAGTGAGAAAGTCCAATTCCCGTTTGTTCTCTCCCACCTTGACGAGTTCGTTGTCGATTTCATCCGGATAGTGATCGCGTATTTTTTTTGCTGTGCGATAGAGCCGGCCGAGCATATCGCCGACCTTGTCAACGACTTCATGGATGGCGCTTGCTTCGGTCACGCCGTCGGCGTAGGTGATCTCTCTGGCCTGAATGTACAGAACCTGTGAAAGTCCCTTCCCGTCTCCCTCATGCACCATTTCGTAGATCGAGTCGAGCGTTGCCTGTGGAGTGGAGAGATCGTATTCCTTTCTGCCGCACCCGCTGACAAGAAAGGCAAAAGAGATAATCACACCCCAACCCCCCCACCATTTCCGAATGATTGAGATGCTTTGCCGCCGGTTCATCACCTATCATCCTACTCCCGCAAGGACAACGCAGAGTCAACTTCGCCACATGGCCAATTTCACTGAAAAACCCGCTTCCACAATCAGCATCACGCTCAACGGCGATCATGCTGCGCTGCCGGCCAACTGTACTGTGCAGCAGCTTCTTGCGGTTCGCGGGCTTTCCAACCAGCCGTGCGCCGTGGAAGTCAACAAATTCGTGGTTCCCAAGGCTCGTCATGCATCCCACCGGCTTGCGTCAGGCGATATCATCGAAATTGTCACGCTCGTCGGCGGGGGCTGAATCCGCATCATTCACAGAACGAATTTCCATGTCGCAGCTTCTGGACCTCCACAACGAAACGCTCACACTCGGCCCTTGCACGCTCACCAGCAGGCTCATCGTCGGCACGGGCAAGTACAACACATATGAACTCATGCAGCAGGCGCTTGATGCGTCTGGAGCAAACGTGATCACTGTGGCCGTGCGGCGTGAGCGATTGCGCGATTCGCAAGGCCGTTCGATTCTCGATTTTCTTGATCTCGATCGCTACACGATTCTTCCCAACACCGCGGGCTGTTTTTCCGCCGAGGACGCTGTTCGCGTGGCGCACCTTGGCCGGGAGCTTCTTGACCAGTTGAACAATGCGGGCAAGAACTGGGTGAAGCTCGAAGTGCTGGGCGACAAGAAGACGCTTCTGCCTGATCCGCTGGGAACGCTTGAGGCGTGCCGCACGCTGGTGAATGACGGGTTCGCAGTGTTGTGCTATGCGAGCGACGATCCGATCATGGCGGCGCGCATCCGTGATGCCGGTGCGACATCCGTGATGCCTGCGGGCAGTCCAATTGGTTCCGGGCGCGGCATTGCCAACCCGTGCGCCATCGCGCTCATCCTTGACATGCTGAAGAATCCCGAATCCGGCGGCGATCCGAATTATCCGGTCATCGTCGATGCGGGCGTCGGCACACCAAGTGATGTCACGCTCGCCATGGAACTCGGCGCTGACGGCGTGCTGCTCAACACCGGCATCGCTCACGCCAAAGACCCAGTCCGCATGGCCATTGCCATGAAATCCGCATGTGAGGCGGGGCATCACGGATTTCGCGCCGGGCGGATTCCCAAGCGGCTGTATGCAACCGCCTCCAGTCCGTGGGAAGGCGTGATTTCTCACATTCCCGGCGAGTGACCGCTATCACGAGTTCTGAAGAACGTGCTACGCTTCGCCGCAGTGCAGGTTGCAAGTTTCACATCCGACCGTTCGATCTATGAGCAGGTGCTGGAAACCGAGCGCATCCGCAACGCAAGGCGAATCAATCGCGTGCGTGTTGTCGTTACGACGATTTTCCTGGTTCAATGGCTGATTGCGCCACTGATCACCGCGCCGGAGTTCAAATCGATCGCAATGCGCATTGATGCGGCCTACTGGGTCATCGCCATCACGCTCTGGCTCCTCGCGCGCCGGTCTGAGCGGATTGCGCATGTGTGCATTCTCAGCATCGGGCTGCTCGACATCCCGTTGATTCTGCTGAAGAACCGCTTCATCATCAGCGCGTTCGCGACGCACACCGGCATTCCGACGCAGGAGGAGTTTGCCGGACTCTACGGCACCATCTGGCTCGCGATGGCAGTCCTGCTTCCGTGTTTATACGCAGTGTTGTTGAGTTTCACGCTGCTCGCGCTTCGTCGAACTCAAGTCGCTGTTGCGGGCGTACTCAGCATGACGTGCGTGGCCACGCTTCTGGCGCACATCGGCATTCCGGGGCGACTGATCGTCGCCGCATGCATGCTGCTGCTTCTTGCGACAGGACTGGCGACCTACACCACGGATCGCAGCATTTCACTGGTCGCAGAGGTTGCCAAGGCGCAATCGCGCCGCGCAAAGCTCCGCAGGTATCTTTCGCCATCCGTTGCTGAGATGATCGAAGCCAGCGGCGCGGAAGGATTTCCCGGAGAGCTTCGTGAAGTCACTGTGCTCTTCAGCGATATCCGCGGATTCACGTCCATGGCGGAGCGTCTTGAGCCCATCGCTGTGGTCGGCTTGCTCAATGCCTATCACACCGCCATGTCAGACATCGTGTTCCAACACGGCGGCACGCTCGACAAATTCATCGGAGACGGACTGATGGCGTATTTCGGCGCGCCGGTTTCTCAGCCGGATCATGCGTCACGTGCGGTGGCCTGCGCGCTGGCCATGCAGGAGCGACTGGCGGAAATGAATGTCGTCAGGCAATCGCAAGGGCTGCCCGCACTTCGCATCGGCATCGGTTTGCACAGCGGGCCGGTGGTGCTCGGCGACATCGGATCACCCCAGCAGCACGATTGCACGATCGTCGGCGACACGGTCAACGTGGCGTCGCGCATGGAACAGCTCACCAAGCAGCGTGATGTGCCGATCCTCATCAGCAGGCAAACACGGGAACTTGTCGGCGATGCGTTTCAATTTGACGACGCTGGCGAATCCGCGCTGCCCGGGCGCATCGGTCACATCAGCACGTGCGTCCCGCTGGCTTCTTTGAAGAAGTGATTGTGAATCTCAATGCGCGACGCGCTTGCCCAGATGCTTTGAGACATCCGCAACAAGACGATCCACTGACGCGCGATCCTTCGCCTCGAGGTTCAACCTCAGCAACGGCTCGGTGTTGCTTGCACGGACGTTGCACCACCAGTCTCCGCAATCGACGGTCAGGCCGTCGAGCGTTTCAAATTTCGCCGCGGGATACGCACCCTTAAGGGAGGCCAGCGCCCTGTCCTTGTCTTCGGTCTCGAAATTGATTTCACCGCTCTGCACATAGCGCTTGGCAGGCTCGATCTGTGCGCTCATCGCACCGCCAGATTCCACAAGCGCGGTGAGCAACGCTGCGAACGCGATCGCGCCGGAATCTGCATTGAAGTTGTCTCGAAAATAGAAATGTCCGGATAGTTCGCCGCCGAACACCGCTTTCTGGTCTGCCAGTGCCTGCTTCATGAACACGTGACCGACGCGAGATTTCACAGGCCTTCCGCCTGTTTCCGAGATGATCTCCGCAAGCGCTTTTGTCGAACGCAGGTCATACACAATCGCACTTCCGGGATTGCTCTTCAGAAATCCCCTGCACAACCATGCGGTCAGATGATCGCACGGCACGCTTTCGCCTTTCTCGTCAACCGCCATGCAACGATCCGCGTCGCCGTCAAAACAGATGCCGAGGTCCGCATGATCTTTCTTCACTGTGTCCTTCACCTGCGTCAGGTTCGCTTCCACGAGCGGATTCGGCTCATGCACAAACTCACCTGTCGAATTGTCAAAATTGATCTTGGTGATCTTCAGGCCTTTCACGTCGCCGAACACTTTGGGCACCATCGTGCCAGCCATGCCGTTTGAAGCGTCGATCGCCACCTTCACAGTGTTCTTGCCGCTCAGAAGGTCTGCGTGCAGAAACTTCAGCACGTGCCCACGATATGCCTCCCACAGATCACGTTTCTCAATTTTTCCGCCGCCCGCACCAGTGCCTTTCTTCGCTGCACTTGCGTACTCGCGGATTTTGTCGAGCCCGGTCGCCATGCCAACTGGTTTCGCCATCGTTTTGGAAATCTTGAATCCGTTGTACTCAGCAGGATTGTGCGAAGCCGTAGTCTGCACACCGCCGCAGCAGCCCAGATGATTAATCGCGAAATACACAAACGGCGTGTCCACCATGCCGACATCAATCACGTTCGCGCCGAAATCACACATGCCCTTCATCAACGCCTCAGCCAGCGCAGGTGAATGTTTGCGCATGTCCCTCCCGACCACGATCGTCTTCATCATTGCGCCGTTTGAGGAAGTTCCCTCCGCCGCCGCAGTCTCCAGCAGAAACCGGGCGGTTCCAAAACCGATCTGCCACGCCATCTCTTCGTTCAACGGCTTGGGGTACGTCGCGCGGACGTCATAGGCCTTGAAGACCTTGTTGATCATGCTTGCGGGTTCAGTCGTCATGGTGGTGTGCGTCATGGAAGTGATTCTACTCGCTCGGATTTCTGCTCGCTTTGCATCAATGTGACGAGCGAGCCTGTGCATTCAACTGCGGATCACTTCACTCAAATCGTTCTTCTTCGCTCAGATCCCTCACCTCCACACCATCCGGCAGCGCCTGCAAGAATCTCCGTCCGTACGCCTTCGTCGCTATGCGCGAATCCAGCAGCACAATCACGCCTTCATCCCTTGCTGAGCGAATCAACCTGCCGATGCCCTGCTTGAACCGCAGAATCGCCCGAGGGAGTTGATCTTCTACAAAAGGGTTTCCGCCATTCGCACGAATTTGCTCCAGTCTCGCCTCGATCAACGGACGGTCTGGCACATCAAAGGGCAATCTCGTCAGAATCACATTTCGCAGGCCGCGTCCACGCACGTCCACACCCTGCCAGAAACTTGCTGTGCCGAGCAACACGCTCCGCTCATCACTCTTGAAGCGCTTCAGCAGCAACCCCGGCGGGCCATCTTCGCCATGCACCAGCAGCGGATATCCGCGATCCGTCGCCCAATCGCGCATTTTCCCCGCGACCTTCTTCAGCATGGCAAAGCTCGTGAACAACACGAACGCGCCGCCCTCCGTGCTCGCCACAAATCGCTTCACGCTCGGCACCAACCGATCCAGATAGTCCGGGTGATCCGGCTCGGGCAGGCTTCGATCGACTAGCACCTTCATCTGACGACCGAAATCAAACGGACTTCCAAGCTGCAATGTGCGCGAGCCTTCACACCCCATGCGTTTGATCACATGGGAGAAATCGCCCGGCCCGGTCGCCAGCGTCGCTGAAGTCATCACCACGGATATCTCTTCGGCGAACAATTTCTCTCGCAAGATCGGCGCCACATCCACCGCCGAACATCTCAGCGCCATGCGCCGCTCGGGCCGTCCTCCGCGCATTCCACGTCCTGCTGCGAACAATTCGGAATCGTCCTCCGCGCCTTCCAGCCAGTACACGCTGCCAGGCAAAGTCTGCTCGAGCAGCACCTCTGCTTCAGCCGCAATGCCTTCCGCACGCACGATGTAACTATTCAACTCAAACTCATCCGCTTCTTTCGCAGCCTTGTCCTTCAGCAATCGCAACAAATCAGCCAGTTCCTTCATCGCTGGACTGAGCACGTTCGTGACCACATTCGCCTGATTGATCCGCCCGTTTCGCACACCGGATTGCTTCTGCCACTGTTCAAGTGTCGTGAATAGTTCCTCGCTGGCGTCATGACACACCGCCACCTGCCGGATCGCTCGTTCCACCAAATCAATAGAACCATCCTTCGTCTGCAACGTCGGCAGAAACGCGCGTCGGCTTCGTGCATGGAACAGCATGTTCAACAAATGACGAACCCGCCCCTGACTCAGGCTCGCGCCGAAATGTTCAGCAGCCACATCCTCGGCACTGTGTGCTTCATCAAGAATCACGTGCTTATATTCAGGCAGAAATCCCACACCTTGCATCCGAAGCGCGAGATCCGAAAAGAACAGCGAGTGATTGCACACCAGCAGATCGCCATGCTCCATCCTTCTCCGGGCAGCCTGGAAGAAACATTTCTGATATGTCGGACATGCTTTTCCCATGCAGTTGTGTGCATCGCTCTGCACGTGATCCCACACGTCCGCCGGCGGAGCCTGAGGCAGCGTCGCCAGCGTGCCGTCTCGCGTTCCATACGCCCAGTCCTCAACTTCGTGCAGAGCATGCCGCTGGTGATCGCTTGCAAACAACCGATCCTGTCGTTCACTCGCCAGTTTCAATCTTCGTAGTGAAACATAGTTCCGCCTCCCCTTTACCAGCACCGCGCTGAACTCTTCGGGAATCACCGCATTCAGCAGCGGAATATCTTTTTCAATCAACTGCTCCTGCAGGTTGATCGTGTGTGTCACGATCAGCACCCGTTCCTTCTTCTCCACTACCCGCTTGATTGCGGGCACAAGGTACGCAAAGGATTTTCCGACTCCCGTGCCCGCTTCCACAACGAGATGGCTGCGCTCTTCCATAGCCTTCTCAACCGCGCTGGCCATCTCCAGTTGCT
>DASZQE010000490.1:0-3238 GCA_035550175.1 Phycisphaerales bacterium
TGGCGACGCCTTTGCCACCCTTCATTCGAAGAAAGATTGAGAACATGTGGCCCAACACGGACGCGACGGCGACTGCGAACCAGAGTGAAAGTTGTGCTGCGGAAAGCGACCAAGGGTCGGCGTAGAGATGGTTGAGCAGACCGGCAAGAAAGACGGGGAGGGCGCCTTTGAGTGCATCAAGGAAGAAGCAGAGGATGCCGAACCGTTTGCCGAGCACACGGCCGACGTTGGAAGCGCCGATGTTTTTTGAGCCATGCTCGCGGATGTCGACGCCTTTGAGACGGCCGATGATGACGCCGAAGGGCATTGAGCCGACGAGGTAGGCGAAGGAGAGGCAGATGATCCAGCGGAAGGTCATGCGAGTGGATGGGGCGAAGGGCGGAAGATCAGGATGGTGCGAGGATCAGCGGCGCCGATTTCGGGACGAGTACGTGTGCGGAGGCGAGTGCGATGATGAACGCGAAGAGGCCGAAGTAGTGGCCGTTGAGATGATAACAATCGAATTGCGCACCGATGAGCCAAGTGAGGAGCGCGGGGAAGAGCGCATCGGCCCAAGGATGCGCGAAGGATTTTCGGAGAGTTGCGCGGCAAGCGAGGATGACGACGGAGAGCAGGATGAGTTCGCCGACGATGCCGAGCGTGGCGAGGGTGTGGAGATAGGTGGAGTGCGAGTGGCCGCGGAAGATGATTTTTTCTTTTTTCGGGTGTTCGGAGACGAGCTGCTGGGCGTTGGGCAGTTCACGGCAGGCGTGTTCGAAGGCGCCGGCACCAACGCCGATGATGGGGTGATGCGAGGAAATTTCGAGCGCCCAAGACCAGAGGCGAATGCGGGTGCCGACGTCTGAGGTAAGGTCGCCGGTGTCGTGAGCTTTGTTGTAGTCCTCAACGATGTTGTGATAGCGCTCGGTGATCATGGGGCCGATGCGGGGCCAGGATGCACCAGCGCCGAGAATGCAGATGGCGGCGAGGATGGCGGCTGAAACGCGAAGGTGGCGGTAGCGAAAAAAGATGATGAGAAAGGTGAGGGGGACGCCAATAGCGGCGCAGAGCCAAGGTCCGCGACTTCCGGAGTAAATGAGTCCGAAGGCAGCGGCGAGGAAACCGAGGATGGAAAGGATGCTCACCTTGAGTTGCGCGCGCATGATTGCTGAGACATGCCAGCAGAGCGCAGCAGCGCAGAAGGCGCCGGTCTGGATGGGATGAAGGAGGCCACGGAGGCGGCCGTGAAGGTCATGGCCTTCTGCGATCACGCCCTTGAACTGCAGGTATTGGACAGCATTCTGAACCAAGACGCCGAGGAGAAGCGAAGCGATGAGGCAGGGCGCGCGATCGATGACGGGCCAGAGAAAGAATGGGACGAGAAGTACGCGGAAAGCGCGGAGTTCATCGAGGCCTTGAGGAACATCGGGGGACCAAAGCAGCGCGATGGATTGCCAGACGGCCCAAAGGATGCAAAGGATGATGAGGGGTTGGCGGAGGTAATCGAGGTGACTACGGCGGGTGTGGGGAAGCCGGATCAGCGTCCAGAGGGCGAGAAGAACGAAGAAAACCTCCATGGGGAAGGACGCGACGGGGAGTGAAAAGCAGTAGAGGCAGGCGAGGATGAGGTGAATGCGGTCACCACGCAGGTCGGCAGATCGCGCAGCAAGCAGACGATTGAGGGGCGGGTGACTGGTGATGGAGGCTGTGGCGCTCAAGGAGGTCCAGATGTTCGTAGAATAGCGGGGAATTGAAGCGTGATGATGCGGGGGAACAGGCAGGAGAATCGTGGATGACATTGCAGGAGCGGACTAGCGCGGACGAGGCGATCGAGCGATTCGATACGGAACAGGCGGCGGCGAAGTATTCAAAGTCGCTGGTGGGTTCGGCGACGCACCAGCGGGAGATGCGGTGCATACTGGCGGGATTAGGAGAAATGAAGCGAGGGGCGAAGGTGCTGGACCTGCCATGCGGGACGGGGAGGTTATTGAAGGAATTGAGCGAGCGCGGGTGGGAGGTCGTGAGCGCGGATTCATCGGCGCACATGGTGGGGTTGGCAAAGGACCACGCGAAACGAGTCGGGTTGAACACCGATGCAGCGCGGTTTGTGGTGGCGAGCGTGATGAAGACGCCGTTTGGAGATGGGGAATTTGACGGCGTGGTGTGCAACAGGCTACTGCATCACTTTCGAGAGGCGGACGTTCGGCAGGCGGCACTGAAGGAACTGAGACGAATCTGCAAGGGACGGATTGTTGTGTCGTTTTTCAGCAGCGCATCGTTTGACGGCGTGATGTTCAAGCTGAAGGACGCGATGCGGCGCAGGAAGGCGACGGATCGCATACCGATTTCGAGCGCGGAGATCGAAGCGGATGTGCGAGCGAGCGGATTGCGAGTCGCCAAATGGCTGTGGACGCGGAGAGGCATTTCGAAACAGTGCTACGTGGCGTTGGAGCGCGTTTGAGAAAGGGATGAGATGGAGCGAATGACGCGCGCGGAATTTGAGCGGATGACGGAGGGAGCGGAGGTGGTGAGTGCGGATGAGCACGGGCCGAAGGTGCTGCGGACGAGTGCGGGGCTCATGGTGAAACTGTTTCGGAGGAAACGGCTGATTTCATCCGCGATGTGGAATCCGTACGCGAACCGATTCGCGCACGCCGCAAAGAGGATGAATGAATCGGGATTTGCGAGCGTGCAGGTGCAGATGGTTCGGCGCGTGACGGGGCTGAACCGTGATGCTGTTTTTTATGAAGAATTGGGAGGCGAGGCGCTGCGGAGTCTTCTGAATGATGATGCGAGCGCGGAGAAATGGCTGGCGAAACTGGCGGAGGAAATGGCAAGATTGCACGAAAAGGGTGTGTACTTCCGCGCCATGCATTTTGGGAACGTGCTGGTGAATGTGCAGGAGACGGGTATCGGATACATCGACGTATCGGAGATGAAGTTTTACGCGCGAGCGCTGAGCATCGGGATGCGGGCGAGGAATTTTCGGCCGATGACGCGATATGCGGAAGATCGTGAAGGAGTGGAACGATTCGGAGTGCAACGGTTTGTTGAGACGTACATGAAGGCGGCGAAGTTGATTGCGGCTGAACGGGAGGCATTCGTCGGCACGTTGCGGAAGGTGCATGAGATGTTTGCGAAGGTAGCTATCACTGTGCCAGCACGGACCAATGTGGGAGCCCCTGCGTGAGCGGACAGTGGGTCATTACGCATGAAGGCGCAGGAGCAACGGAACTGACGGGGAACGTGCGTGACGTGG
>DASZQE010000491.1:0-3369 GCA_035550175.1 Phycisphaerales bacterium
GTTCGCAAACGTGGCGCAGGAGGGCGGGAAAATCACGGATCAGGTGAACACGGCATTGTCCGTGAACGAAGGCCAGCCGCTGCCGGATTATGAATCGGCGAGGTCGATTCTGACGGCTGTGCTCAATCAGTGGGCGAACGAACTAGCTGATCTGGTGCGATCGGGCCGGCAGATTTCGGAGCGGACGGACCTGGATCAAGCGGTGATGTATTCGGCGCGGGCGATGTTCAATCCGGCGACGCTTGACCCGATGACGCAGCAACTGGCGACGACGGCGGACACCCTGAAACATCTGCCGGAACTGGATGTTTCAGCAGTCACACGGCAACTTGCACGCGGCGAGGCGCTGCTGGTGATGTCGCCGACGCGGTCGGTGATCATTCCATCAAACCAGCTCTTTCCGAAGAGCAACGTGCGGGTGCGCGGGCATGGGGGCATCACGTATGACCAGCGATTCAACGGCGAGCAATTGATCGCATCGGCGATGCAATCGCTTCTGGTGAAGACGATGCCGAGGGTGGTGTTCGTGCATGGCGAAGAGCGCAGCATTCTGGCGGCGGATTCAAACCGGATCGACGCACGGGCGATGAGCCTTGTGCTGAAGACTGCGCGGTACAAGGTGAGCGAGTGGAATGCGGGAAAGGATCAGAGCCGGCCGAAGTTTGATGATGATGCGCCGGTGGTGTGGGTGGTGATTCCGCCACAGGCGCGCAAGACGCTGGACGCAACGCCTGGGGAACGGGCACTTCTGGCGGGCGTGAAGGGATTGATTGATGACGGGGAATCAGTGCTGCTGAGTTTTCATCCGAGCCTGCTGCCGAAGTATGGGCAGCCTGATCCGTGGGTTGCGCTGACGAAGGGATTGGGATTCACGCCGCAGACGCAGAACATCGTGGTGGAGCGTCAGGTTGTGGCGGAAGACCAGACGGAAACGCAGCGAGGCTTGGCACTGGTGAGCTATCCGACGGAGCATCCGATTTCACTATCGCTGCAGGATCAGGTGAGTTACTTCGCATTGCCGGTGCCGCTGGCTGTTGATGCGAATCTGCCGGCGCAGGAGCGCATGCAGAAGCTGATCGAGATTGCACCGACGAGAGAACGTTGGCTTGACAAAGATTGGCTGAACACGCCGAACGGAAAGAATGATGGACCAACGGCGTCGATGAGTTCGCTGGACAAGACCGCGACGGCGGCGGTGGCCATTGAGCGACCGAATCCGCTCGGGCGCGGCGAGCAGCGGATCGAGGCGGTGGGATCGGGATCGTGGATGCTTTCATTCATTTCCGACGTGGCGGTGAATGACGCGGGCGATCGGATGGTGCTGGCGTATCCTGGCAATCAGCAGTTGATGCTTTCGAGCGTGGCGTGGCTGAGCGGGCATGATGAATTGATCGGTGCTTCGACCTCGGGGCGAGAAGTGGCGCAATTGAACGGCGTGACGGCGGAAGCGCAGCACACGTGGACGTGGATCGTGGTGGGGATTCTGCCGGCGGGTGTGGTGCTTGCAGGGCTTGGAGCGTGGCTGGTGCGGAGGTTGTAAGGCGAAGGCGATGAGCAAACTGACGATAGCAACTTTTGTGCTGGCGATGGCGCTCGTGGCATACGTGATGTTCACGCAGCCCGGTTCACGGAGCAGCGAGGTGAAGACCGGAGAGGGGGCGCCGCTGTTCGCAAAGAGCGAGTTGCCTGTGGATGACATTTCGCGGATGACGCTGGCGCGCAAGGGAGAGGCGACGCTTGTGTTCGAGCGCACGAAGAGCGGGTGGATGCAGACGCAGCCGTTTCAATGTCCGATGGATTCAATATCCGTGCAGAGACTGGCGGCGGCGGCGGCGGATCTGCGAGTGAAAGACACTTCGAAGAGCGAAACGGCTTCGACGCTGACGGCGGAGAATGTACTGCTGAGCCCGCCTTTGGCGGAAGTGACGTATGAATGGCCGGGACATTCAATTGATGTCGAGCTGGGAAGAAAAGGGTTGGCGGGACTGGCGTACGTGCGGGTGAAGGGGTCGGATGTGATTGAGGTGGTGAATCAATCGCTGCACGAGCGAGCGCTGGGGATGGATCCGAAGGAATGGCGGGACCGGGCGATTTTTCATGACATCGGGCCGGAGGCGGACAAGATTGAGCGGGAGGACTCGCCGACGGCGCACATGGTGCTGGTGCGGGAGCGGAAGACGTGGAAGATGCTGATGCCGGTTGAGACGCGGGTGGATCAGGCGGCGCTGAATGATTATCTGGATGCGCTGGGGCGGGCACAGTTTGCAGGCGTGTTGTTCGATCAGGCGGAGGCGATCGCGCAGTTCGGCTTGAGTCCGGCACAGGCGACGCTTTCGGTGACGACCAGCACGCCGGGGCAGGCGGCGCGGGTGCAAGTGCTGAGCGTGGGCGCAAAGTGCATTGCGACGGCGCAGGATCGATTTGCGATGAGCGACAGCGCGCCGATCATCTGGCAACTGGCCCCGCAGGCGCTGGCGGCGCTGTTCCGGCCGATACAGAATTTCATTGAGCCGACGGGTGCAGGGGTGAATCCGGCGGACGTGAAACAAGTGGTGATTCGCACTGCGGAGGGGCAATTCACGATGCAGCGCGATCTGGACAAGTGGGTTGCGCCGGAGAAGGGCGGGGTGGAGGTGAACGCGGCGCTGGCGAACGAGCTGATGGATCAGTTGACGAAACTGCGAGCATCGGCGATCGACGTGCGCGAGTATCCGCGAGAGGAGGAAATCGCGACGGTGACGCTGTATGGATTTGACTTGAAGGCGATCACGACGGTGCGGATTGCGCGGGAGAAGGATTCGGGCAAGCTGATCATGGAGAACGGGGACAACGTGCTGCGCGTGTATCCGGCGAGCTTGCAGATGAAGCTGACGGCTGGGGATTTCGGGGTGCAGTGACTGGAGCGTTGAGCTGAATCACGGATTGGGAACACATGTCGCCATCATGTCTTGGCCGCGGCGGCGGAGGGATGTGAGTTTCAGGAACGTGCCGTCGGTGAGTTTGTCGGCAGTGACGCCGGTGATGATGCCGGGCGCGTGCTGGTCGCCGAGGATGAGCGGAGCGATGAAGACCCAGGCGAGGTTGACGAGTTTCTGACGGAAGAGGCGGGTGACAAGACCCGGCCCGCCCTCGACGAGAACTGTTGATACATCAAAGCGATTCGCCAATTCGCGCAGGACGGGTTCGAGGGGGAGTTCGCTGTTGTGCGGCGGGATGGGGAGAAGCTGGACGCCGAGCGCGGTGAGCGCGAGGGCTTCGGCGGAGGATTCGAGCGAAGCGTCGCAGGCGATGATGGTGGGGAATTGGTGTGCGGTCTGGACGATTTTTGATGAGGCAGGTGTACGGAGATGAAGGTCGATGATGACGCGC
>DASZQE010000492.1:0-2972 GCA_035550175.1 Phycisphaerales bacterium
AAGATTGCTGAGCGCGTGCCCAGTTGCTGATCTCATAGTGATGGAATCCAGCGGCGGCGAGACGGTCGATGGCTGCTTCGTACATGGCAGCTTCAAGATCGTTCTCAGCGGGAATGATCGTGCCGGATTTCATCTTCATGGTGAGCGGCGTGTTGGGCTCATAGGTGAGGCCGTAGCAACTGATGTGATCGGGTTGAAGCGAGAGCGCGGCATCGAGATCGGCGAGCCAGTCATCGAGCAACTGGCCGGGAATTGCGAAAATGAGATCAAGATTGATGTTGTGAATGCCTGCTTTGCGGAGGTGCGAGACGGCGCGGGGAACGCTTGCCGGATCGTGCCAGCGCTCGAGTGTTTTCAAGTGCGCGGGATTGAATGACTGGCAGCCGATGCTGACGCGGTTGACTCCCCCACTCTTGAGAATCTCAGCGATTTCGGTTGTGACGGTTTCGGGATTGGCTTCGACGGTGAATTCCAATGGGCACGCTGATGTCTGAGCGGGAATCAGCGATTGAATCGCTATCAGGAGTTCATGAAGAAGCGGCGGTTCGAGCAGCGTCGGTGTCCCGCCACCGATGAAAATGGATTGCAACGGCGAGCGAAGTCGGGGCGAGATTGCCTCAAGTTCACGAATGATTCGGTTGATGAAGGCAGGCTGACGATTCTGGGAATCGACGATGCTGTAGAAATCGCAGTAGTGACACTTATGGAAACAGAATGGGACGTGGAAGTAGAGCCCATGAATGATCGCATTCGGCGAGAGCGGCAAATCCTTCACAGTTCTTTGAGGCGAAGCATCGCACGAGCCGGGAGGCGAATCGACGAAATCCGAATCGCGTGAATGGCTCAACTGAACAAAGTTCTGCGATTGCAGAGGCATGACCACATAGTACGCCATGCGGGGCGACCGCCTGGTCAACAAAACCACGCTTCAGCCATCAATGGTGCAGGTCTTTGACTGCGCCGTGGTAACGGCGGTCAACAGGCATGAGGAACAGGGCGATGGCTTCAAACAGCCGCTGCGAGAGTCGTTCAAAAGCTGGAAAAAGCTCTTCACACTGGCGGTTGAACTCATCAAGCGAGTTGCCGGCATCCTTGAACTTCTGCGGTTCCTGATCGATCCACGAACGGAAGGTGGGAAGCGTGACTTCAGGGTGATGCTGAAAGCCGTACGTGCGAAGACCAATGGCCCACGCCTGTGTTGTGCATTTTTTTGAGGATGCAAGCAGACGAGCGCCCGGCGGCAATTTGGAGACGTGATCCGCGTGCCAGTGAAGCTGCATGGACTGCCATGCGATGCCTGCATGCAGCGGGTCTTCGCGGCCTGCAGGGGTCAACTTTAGTTCATGCCAGCCGATTTCCGCTCCGCCGGGCATTTTCTCAACAGCGCCGCCGAGCGCGCGAGCGAGCACCTGGCTTCCGAGACAAAGCCCAATGATGGGCAGACTTTTTTCGTGTGCCTGCTTGAGCAAGGCGCACTCGGCCTGGAGCCAGGGAAGCGAATCGTCATACGCGGATTGCGGACCGCCGCACGTGATGACGGCATCCACGTCATCAAGATCGCCGGGAAGCGAATTGTTTTCATGAAGCTTCACGTAACGCAGGCGATTGCCGTAATTGTTGAGCGTTTGCGCAAGACGCTCCGCGTTGGTAGCGGGGCTGTGTTCGATGACGAGTACTGCCATGCGGGAAGGGTACTTTGCGGAATGTGGGTCAACAAGAGCCGGGTGGAACGGTGAATACGGAACGGGTTGCGGCGTTATTTCCGGATCACGATCGTGGCATCATGGCCATCCATGTAGTCCTGACGAAAAGCGACGCGAGGCGAGAGCGTCAACGCCCAGTTGACCCATTCGATAGTTCTGAAACGATGACTGGGGCCAAGATCCTTCGCGAGCATTTCTTTGCTGCATCGATCAGAGAGAAAGTTGAATGCAAGGGTTGATCTGGCTATTCGCCAAGCATTTTCCAGAAGCGTCCGGGCGACAGGCTCGGGCATGGTGTTGAGTGTTCCGGAAATGACCACGTGGTCGGGATTTGCAGCGACCATGGCAGAGGTATCCGAAAGCACATCCGCGTGGCGAAATTCAGTTCGCGGCAGGTTGCGAGCCTGCGCGGCGCGAACGAGATCCGAGAGGCCGTCTATACCGACATAGCGATCAAAGGGGATGTGCCGATCGATCAATCGTTGTGCAAAATCGCCTGTGGCGCAGCCGATATCGAGAATTCTTCCGCCGGAGATTTCGCCAAGATCAATCAGGACATCAAAGCGGAGAATCTGACCTTCACGACTGGCCCAGAGCGTGGACTGGAACCCGGGGCCGAAGCGACGCACGGCTTCGTGATAGGGACGGAGGTAATCGGGTTGAGCAGCGTCCTTCATTGGAATAAAGCCAAAATCGACGATGAATAGATGGTGAGAGCAACGGAGTGTACCCGTAGAATCCGCGAAGCCGTGGCTCGCCGCACATTCTGAAATTCACCCACGAAACGGCGCACAGGAGTTCACACATGGATCAGCATTGGTCACAGTCCACACCGAACGGTCCACAGAACGGACCGGCTTCGATTTCGGCAACTGGAAGCATGCAGCCGCGACCGCAGGTGGTGCAGATCGTCACCAAATCGGGCGGACTGAAATGGGTGTTCTGGATGGTCATCGGGTTGTTTCTGTTCGGCGGCGTGTTCATCATCGGCCTGGTTCTGGGCGCGGGCTTCGTTGCTGCGGCGACCGGCGAAGACTCACTGGTCTATCGACGTGAGTACAGGGCGGGTCCACGCGGACACATCGACATTCTTCCGGTTGAAGGTGAGATCAACGGCAGCGCTGCGGAATATGTCCACGATGCGGTGGAGGACATCCTGAGCCGGGGGAAGGCGGATGCTGTGATTCTGCGAGTGGACTCACCCGGAGGTGAAGTGGCGGCATCGGACCAGATCTGGCATGAGATTGAACGATTGAAGATCGCGGGGAT
>DASZQE010000493.1:0-2836 GCA_035550175.1 Phycisphaerales bacterium
CGTGCAACATTCCATCGATCCTCAGCCTGTCCTGATGTGCCGGTGATTTTCAGAGGCAACGTATTCGTAGGGAGGTCAAGATTCATTGCGATCCGATAACGGGATCCGTCGCGGCAAAACGACGTGTTTTCCGCCTGAAAAGGGTCGTCATGTGAACAGAAACAACGCTGTACCCCGCCTGGACCGCACAAATCCACCAATCCCGTGCTGCAATGAGAGGATCGTGTTCGAGGTTCGATTCCTGAATCGTACGGTTTTGCTTAATCGCACATTCAGTGCGTGTTCAGGAGTGACCCCATGAATCGCAGCACCGCTTTCACGACATCGTCCGTAGTTGGAATCACCGCGTTGGCGGGATTCTTCTGCGTTTCACAAACTCACCAGGCCGATGCAGTCGGAACCCCGGTTTCGAGTAGCCCTGCAAGCGTGCAGCTCACAGGTGTTGTTCGCGATTTCAAGGAGAGCAACAAGGCCGGCGGACACCCCGACTTTGAAACCGACTCGGAGCAGCCGGACAAAGGCTTCGGTGTGTATAACGGCAACATCTCTGCAAACCTGGGCGCTGATCAGAAGCCAGTCTTCACAGGCGCGGGATATCTTGCGACGAGCCCTTATAAGGACAGCTCGAACCGAGCCATTTGCTATACACTGTACGATCCTGCCCAGGGCGACCACGCCGGAGTGAAGGGCGCGAACAGCAAGGGCGGCATCAAGAACGAAACCAGCTTCAATTCCTGGTTCCGCGACAATCCGTCCTACAACATGTCCAAGACGTTGACGATCACGCTCAACAAGGCGGCAGACGGCAGCTATGTGTTCGACGACAAGCTGGACCCGACGTATCAGAACCTGAGTGGATTTTTCCCGATTGAGGGCCAGCTCTATGGGAATGAAGCTGGATCGCCCAACCGGAATTTCCACTTCACCTTTGAATTGCACACGCAATTCACCTACAAGGCTGGACAGAACCAGACGTTCAAGTTCATCGGTGACGACGACGTGTGGGTCTTCATCAACAACAAGCTGGTCATCGACCTGGGTGGCGTACACTCAGCTCAGGAACAGTTCGTTTCGCTTGATCGATTGGGCTTGACGCATAACAAGAAGTACAACCTTGACTTCTTCTATGCGGAACGCCACAGGACGCAGGCCAACTGCCGCATCCAGACCAACCTGGTGCTGCAGAGCACGGACACGCCGTCCACCACAGCGGCATTCGACTAAGTCACCCGTCCTGAGCACGCGAAGCTCCTCACGACCGGTTCGGATTACCCGAGCCGGTCGTTCTTTTTTTTGTGTCAATCAGCCGAAAGTCATCCCGTGTCGACTGCTGGATGATGTCGCACAGGCCGCTTACAGTATCGCGATGACCGCAGAAGCTTCCGCCATCAGCCTTCCGGATTCCCTGTTTCCCGAAGCCCGGATGCACCTCGTGACACCGGCTGCCCCCGTTGTCGGCAGGGTGGTTTCATCCACTCCGTGTCTGAAAGGGAAATCCGCTGCATTCGTGCGTCACGTTGCGATTGATGTTTCGGGGACCCCACTTGCGGGAAATTTCCACGTCGGACAATCGTTCGGCGTGGTGCCACCGGGTGTTGATGAGTTCGGAAAGCCACACAAAGTTCGTTTGTATTCAATCTCTTCGCCATCGTTCGGCGATGACGGGGCAGGGAATGTGATCGCCACGACAGTGAAGCGCACGATTGACGAATTCAAGCCACAGAAAATGAATGACGACCCGGAACGGCATGATCTCTTTCTGGGGGTGTGCAGCAACTATCTGTGCGATCTCAGGCCGGGTGATCCGGTCAATGTCACCGGACCGAACGGGAAGCGATTCATCCTGCCAAGCAATCCTGATGATTTTGATTATCTGTTCATCGCCACAGGCACGGGCATTGCGCCGTTCCGCGGCATGGCGATGCAACTGCTTGAAGGCCCGACAGGTCCATGCAAGAGCCAGATTCACCTCTTGATGGGCGCGCCGTACTCCACTGATCTCATTTACGACGATCTATTCACCAAGCTTGCGCGACATCATCCAAACTTCCATTACCACACAGCGATCAGCCGCGAAACACGCCCCGATGGACGAAGAGGGGTGTATGTGCATCAGTTGCTTGATGAAAGCATTGAGAAGTTCAGCCAACTGCTGACCAGTTCACGGACGCTCATCTATGTTTGCGGCCTGGCGGGTATGCAGATCGGCCTATTCCAACTGCTCGCACGGCACGGCCTTGGGGAGCAATATCTCACAGTGAAGCCTGATATTGCAGGCATTTCGCCGGAGCAATGGGATGAAAAACAGATCAAGCGTTACGTCCACGCCACACGGCGGTGCATGCTTGAAGTCTATTGAGCAACGGATGCGCTATAATGACACCAACTCAATCTGCGAGTAATCAATAAGGAGGATCACCCATGCGTGCGAAACTCGTCAGTCTTACAGCCATTCTTTTTGCTTTTGGGACAGTCTGTGTCGGCGCAGCACAGGACAAGACCGCATCACCAGCCCCAGCAGCATCAACGGCGAAAAGTTACCCCTATCTGCTCAGCACGTGCCCTGTGTCCGGCGAGAAGCTCGGCGAGATGGGTGATGCGGTGGTGAAAACGATCGATGGGCGTGAAGTCCGCTTCTGCTGCAACTCTTGTGTTGCGAAGTTTGAAGCTGACAAGGCGACCTATTGGAAGAAAATCGATGCGGACATCATCAAGACCCAAGGGCCGCACTATCCGCTGACGCATTGCGTTGTGGAGACTGATGATGAACTCAAACCGGCAGGGGAAACCAAGAACGGCGAGACATGCTCAACCGTCGATTACGTCTACAACAACC
>DASZQE010000494.1:0-1994 GCA_035550175.1 Phycisphaerales bacterium
TCAGGCGGATTCGCCATTCAAGCGGGTGGGAATAGTCCGTTGAGCGCGATGCCTTTGCAAGCGAGAGAATACCGACATTTGTTGCAGGATTGCAAGGAGATTGATCCCTTGAATTGAGAAATGCGTGGGCGGTATTGTCAGCGCGAGAATTGAGTCTGGGGAGATTGGAAAAATCAGCTAAGCAAGGGATGGACCGCGAACACGATGGTGCACGGGTTCGTGAGCGTCAACTGACGCTGGCGGTTTTGCGGCGCTTGGGCGCGGAGATGATTGGAGAATCGGATTCGAGAAGCGGCTTGAGGTAACGGCCGGTATGTGAAGTCTTTGACCGGGCGATTTGTTCGGGCGTGCCGGTAGCGACGATGGTTCCGCCGCCATCACCACCTTCGGGGCCGAGGTCGATGATCCAGTCGGCACACTTGATGATGTCGAGATTGTGTTCGATGACGACGAGGGTGTTGTGCTGGTCGGCGAGGCGATTGAGGACGTGAAGAAGACGGTGGACATCGGCGAAGTGAAGGCCGGTGGTGGGTTCATCGAGGACGTAGAGGGTGTGGCCGGTGGAAGCGTTGCCGAGTTCGCTGGCGAGTTTGATGCGCTGAGCTTCGCCGCCGGAGAGGGTGGTGGAGGGTTGGCCGAGCTGGAGGTAATCGAGGCCGACATCATGGAGGCACTGGAGCATGCGGAGCGTGGCGGGGTGTGCATCGAAGAAAGAGACGGCGTCTTCGATGGTGAGGTCGAGGACATCGGCGATGGTCTTGTGGCGATAGGTGATTTCGAGCGTTTCGCGGTTGTAACGACGGCCCTTGCAGGTTTCGCAGGTGACGAAGACATCGGGCAGGAAGTGCATTTCGATTTTCTTGACGCCCTGACCCTGGCAGGCTTCGCAGCGACCGCCCTTGACGTTGAAGCTGAAGCGGCCCTGCTCGTAGCCGCGGATGCGGGATTCCTTGGTCTGGGCGAAGAGCTTGCGAATGTCATCGAAGATGCCGGTGTAGGTGGCGGGGTTGGAGCGGGGCGTGCGGCCGATGGGTGATTGATCGACTTCGATGATGCGATCGATTTTTGAAAGGCCGTTGACGCGGGAGTGTTCGCCGGGGACAACCCGAGCGGCGTTGATGTGCTTTTGAGCAGCTTTGAGAAGAATTTCGTTGACGAGCGTGGACTTGCCCGAGCCGGAAACACCAGTGATGCAGACGAGGCCGCCGAGGGGGATGGCGACGTCGATGGACTTAAGATTGTTCGCGCGAGCTCCCTTGATGGTGACCGCGTTCTCAGGGCTCACGGCGCGGCGCTTTTCAGGAAGTGGGACGAAGTTTCGACCTGAGAGATATGCGCCGGTGAGAGAAGCCTTGTCAGCGATGAGTTCATCGACTGTGCCTTGCGCGACGACGGTTCCACCACGGTGGCCGGGGCCGGGGCCGATGTCCACAACGTGATCGGCGGCGCGGATCATGCCTTCATCATGCTCGACGACAAGGACGGTGTTGCCGATGTCGGCGAGATGACGAAGGGTGGCGACGAGACGGTCGTTATCGCGTTGGTGGAGGCCGATGGTAGGTTCATCGAGCACGTAGCAAACGCCGACGAGACCGGAGCCGACCTGGGTGGCGAGACGAATTCGCTGGGCTTCGCCGCCGGAAAGCGTGTTGGAGGAGCGATCGAGGGTGATGTAATTGAGGCCGACAGAGGCGAGGAATCCAAGGCGGGCCTTGATTTCGCGGAGGATGGGATCGGCGATGGTTCGCTGCTCAGTGGAAAGCGAAAGGGAATCGAAGAATTCGCGGGCGTGATCGATGTTTAGCGCAGTGACGTCGGCGATGTTGCGCGGGCCGGATGCGCCGTTGAGCATGACGTGCAGGGCTTCGGTGCGGAGACGAGCGCCGTTGCAGGTTGTGCATGGCTTGCCGGAGAAATAGGCAGCGAGACGGTCACGGATGAATTCGCTTTCCGTGGATTCGATGCGGCGCTGAAGATTGGGGATGACGCCTTCG
>DASZQE010000495.1:0-5781 GCA_035550175.1 Phycisphaerales bacterium
CCCTGCCGACCCCTCACATTGAGGGGAGAATGATAGGCCTGTTCGCCGGTGTGTTGTCAGGGGTTGCGAAGATCGGGGGTTGCACCGAACTGTTGCCGAATTCAAACGGGTGATTCGGAATTCACCGGCTCTTGGATTCGCCTTCTTCGATTGAGCCTTTGAGTCCGAGGGAAATCTGAAAGGCGAGCTGCTCGAGCGATTGCAGGAAATCCACACTGACGACGCTGACCGCGTCGCGGACTTCAAGTCGCACGGGAGCGAAATTGAGGATTCCAAGGATGCCGGCCTGGATGAGTTGCTCGGCGACCTCTTGTGCGGCCTTGGCGGGCACGGTGATGATGCCGATTTTGATATCACGATCCTTGACCAGGCCGGGAAGATCGCGCATGCCGCGCACGCGATGGTTCACGACGGTGGTGCCGATGACGGCGGGGTCGGTATCGAAGACGGCCACGATGTCGAATCCCTTGCGTGCGAATCGAGCGTAGGGCATCAGGGCTCGACCGACGTTGCCCGCGCCGATGATGGCTGCGTTCCAAATGCGATCGGTTCCGAGGATTTTCTTCAATTGCTCGACGAGGTCATCGATTTTGTAGCCGATGCCGGGGTGGCCGAACTGACCGAAGCAGGCGAGATCCTTGCGGACCTGGGTATCGGTGAGGGCGAGACGGTCGCCGAGCTGGCGGGAGTTGATGGTTCGCTGGCCATGCTCGCTGAGGGATTCAAGCTCGCGGAGATACAGGCTCAGCCGGAGCACGGTGGGTCGGGGAATCTTGGCTCGATTCGTCATGGCCCGTTTCTCCGCCCCTCCTCCGAACACATGGTTTGAACCCCTTGGAATGCGCTGGAAAGGCACACAGCAAGGGGAATGAGCGAACATTGCGGGGCGGACAGCCGATGAGTGTACCCGCAAGACTACCCAGACGATTCGCAAACCCTACCATTGAAGCCCATGCACGTCGCGGACATTTTTTCCAGTAACCCGATCACGTTCTCATTCGAGTTTTTTCCGCCCAAGACGGAAGACGCGTGGGAGGACCTGTTTCGGCGGATTGCGGATTTTCAGTCGATGAAGCCGGCGTTCGTGTCGGTGACATACGGAGCGGGGGGATCGACGCGCGAGCGCACGCACGAGCTGGTGCTGCGGCTGAAGGACGAGTGCAAACTTGACACAGTTCCGCATCTGACGTGCGTGGGTCACACGCGCGCGGAGGTGGGAGGGATTCTCGAGCGGTATGCGCAGGCAGGTGTTTCCAACATCATGGCCTTGCGGGGCGATCTGCCGAGACCCGTGGCACCGGCCAGCACGACACCTCCACAACCAAGTGCTGACCGTTCGAAGGATGATTTCAAATATGCGATTGATCTGGTGAAGTTCATTGGTGAGTTCAATGCGGAGGGCAGACATTCGGACCCGCGCGGGTTCGGCATCGGCGTGGCGGGATTTCCGGAGGGACATCCGGAGACGGCGAACTGCCTGAAGGAAATGGATTTCCTGAAAGCGAAGGTGGAGGCGGGCGCGGACTATGTATGCACGCAGATGTTCTTTGACAACCGTGCGTTTTACGATTGGCGCGAGCGATGCGAGCTGGCGGAGATCAAGGTTCCGCTGGTGGCTGGCATCATGCCGATCACAACGATCGCGGGCATGAAGCGGATGGCGGAACTGTCGGGCGGAACGGTTTTTCCGGCGCGACTGCAGCGGCATATTTACCGGTGCCAGGATGACCCGGAAGCGGTGAAGCGCGTGGGGATTCACTGGGCGACCGAGCAGTGCAGGGATTTGATGGACAACGGCGTGAAAGGGATTCACTTCTACACGCTGAATCGCTCGGATTCGACGATCCAGATCTACAAGACGCTCAACCTCTGAGCAGGCACACATCCTGCATTCCACTGAGGGGAATTCGGGCGGAACGTGCGGCTTGGGTCCTTGGCTATACTTGAGACCCTGATGGGAAGACATTTTGACCGGGGTGCGAATGGCGCAGAGGAGATTTCATTACGAGAAGGCGTTTGAACACTATCTGCGCGCCAATCGCGTGCCGTATGTGGCGGTTGATGAAGCGCGCAAGGCGCTGATGCCGCATGATGACGTGATGAAGGGCGATGATCCGTTGTCGGGCAGTGAGGGGGGTGTATCCCTGAAGAGCTTTGATTTCGTGGTGTATGCATCGACGGGCAGCCTGCTGGTGGACGTAAAAGGAAGGCTGTTCGGATCGAGGAAGCTGGATCCGTGCTCATTCACGCGCAGGAGGATGGAGAACTGGGTGACGCAGGATGATGTGTCCAGCATGAAACACTGGGAACGCCTGTTCGGAGAGGGGTTCACGGGGACGTTTGTGTTTGTGTATGCCCTGGCTCAACAACCGCCGGATGCGCTGTTTGAGGAAATTTTTGAGTTCGATTCCCGATGGTACGCCTTGCGGTCGATTGCGCTTGCGTCCTATGTGCGGCACATGACGGTGCGCTCACAAAGCTGGCGAACGGTGCAGATGCCGGCGGATGCGTTCGGTGCGCTGTCGAGTTCTTTCAGCGTGCGAAACGGGCGCGGAGGGGCGCCACGGGAGGCGAGATGCGGAACCACGGGTGCGCCGTGTTGAGAGGATATGCGGTCGTCATGGACTGGGAGGACGGGTCAGTCACGAGAAAATGAGGTGGACACGAGGATGAATATGGATTCAACACGCCCGCCGTGAGCGAGGGCAGTCTTGCGGGCATGTTCATGCAGCCATATGCTGACGCATGCGTATCAGTTCATGGGTGATTTGACGTGAAGAGACAACAAACACGAATTGTGAACACACTGGTCGGGCTGATGTCCCTGATTCTGACGGCAACGACCGCTTTCGCTCAGAAGACGGGCGTTCCGCAGCCTGCGCTGACCCGCGTGCAGCCTGCGTGGATCGGCATCGTGCTGATGATCATCATGGTCATGGTCGTCGTGTTTGTGAGCCTGCTGTCGTCGAAGCGAAGCCATCAGGATTGATCGTCCGTAACTGCTGAAAGAGGTGCATTCCAATGAATACAACGCCAAAGCGTTCCAGCCTCAAAGGGGTCATTCTTCTCAACATGGGATTGCTGGTGCTGCTGGCGATCATCACGTTTTCATCAACGCATGCCGGCGCACAGAATCAACGCGGCCGGGGCGATTACGTGATGGTTGCGGGCGGCGCGCGAGGCACGGAATCATCGGTCGTATATGTCGTGGACCAGGTGAATCAAGAAATGATGGCCCTGACGTACGATTCGACCAACAAGCGACTTGACGGCATGACGTATCGCAATCTTGCCAACGATGCACGCACGATGCTTCGCTCGCGTGCGACCGGCAACTGACGTTGTGCGTCAATGAAACGACTTCACTGAATTCCCGACACATCGAGCCAGACATGACCAAGACACACACCAGTTTCAATCATGCAGCAGCGGTTTTGTGGGCTTCCGCGTTCATCATCACCGCACTCATCATTCTTCAGGCAGGCCGGATGGCGGAGAACCCCGCGTATGCTGAGATGGCCATTGATCGCGGATCATATTCGCTGATGACGGCCGACTCGGGACGCGGCAGCCAACTTGATCCGGATGAACTGCTGTACATCATCGACTCACGCGATCAGGTTCTCCTGGTGTATGAAGTCGAAGACGCGCGACAGAAGATATTCACGCTTCGCGACGGCGGGTCACTGGAAAACATGTTCAATCGCGCCAGACGGTGAGCATGTCCACATCCGCGGCATGCACGAACGGCTCTCAAACCCATCCGTTGCGGATGGGTTTTTTCATGCGCGCGGAAATCGCTAAAGCCGGAAATCCGCCTGAGATCGGCATGACGGGTTTCCCTTTCCCGTACCCGGCCTCTACCCTGCCATCGGCATGACTGCGATCACGCTCAATCTTGCAGAGGATTCGGCACTGGCCCGCGCCACCGCTTCGGAATATCTGCTGACCAACGGACTGGGCGGATTCAGCATGGGCACGCTTTCCAACATTCACACCCGCCGATATCACGGGTTGCTGATCGCTTCCGCCCTTCCCCCGGTGGAGCGGGTTCTGGCGCTGCATTCCATGCAGGCGACGCTTGTGATTGAAGGCAGCGAATTCCCGCTGAGCTCACAGCGATTCAGCCAGCAGGAACTCCTGCATCCGCACGGCAGTCGATACTTGTGTGAGTTCAACCAGCATTCGCCGACGTCCGCATCGCATACATGGAAGGTGGACGTGCATGGCCTCAGCATCACGCGCACACTGACATTGGAGGCGAATGTCAATCGTCTGTTCGTGGATTTCCGCGTGCAGACCCCGCCCGGTGACGGACGCCCCGCGACGAACCGCACGCTGGTGCTTCGACCATTCACTCCTCTGCGTGATTTTCACGCTCTGCACCATGCGCATGACGGCTCGCCGGGAATGGAAGCGGTCAATGAGTCTTTGCTTCATCTGGCGCGAGGAACTCTGAAGCTGGCTGTCAATCATTCCGGATTGACATTCAGGCCTGATGCGCAATGGTGGAACACATTTGCGTATCGGATCGAGCGCGAGCGCGGACAGGACTGGCTGGAGGATGTCTGGTCGCCGGGTGAATTGCAGTGGAGACTCGGTGCGCAATCGACGCAGGACATCCGAATATCTTTCGAGCTTGTTTCACCGACAGTTGAAACGGGAATCCAGGCGCAAAGCGATCATCATGAACGGCCCACCACGCACTCTTCGCGGGCTGTTTTGCGATTGCGCGACGCGGCGTCGCAATTCATCGTGAAGCGCACGGTCAACAAGCACGCATACACATCGATCCTTGCAGGCTATCCGTGGTTCAGCGACTGGGGGCGGGACACGATGATTTCGATACCCGGACTGCTGATTGCGACCGGGAGGCTGGATGAAGCGAAATCCGCGCTGGAGCTTTTTGCGCATCATCTTTCGCCAGACGGTCTTGTGCCGAACTGCTTTGACGACTACGACGGTCCGCCGCACTACAACACGGTGGATGCTTCATTGTGGTTCGTGCATGCGGTGCATCAGTATGTTCGGGCTGTGGCGGGAATGAAACCTGCAAACGCCCCCGACATTTCAGGATTGCTTGATGCGTGTCGAAGGATTGTTTCCGCATACTCGCGCACTGTGCCTTCGCCTTCATCTTTCAATATTCATCTGACATCGGAGGGATTGATTTCCGCGGGTGATCCATCGACACAATTGACGTGGATGGACGCCAAGCGTGATGGCGAGGTGTTCACGCCCCGGCATGGAAAGGCGGTTGAGATCAATGCGCTGTTTCACAATGCGCTGATGGCTCTGGCTGAAATGACGCAGGACCAGCAGGAAGCGCTGCGACTGCGAGAACACGCGCTGCGGACCGCCTATGCGTTCCGCACGGCGTTCTGGTCACAGGAGCATTCGTGTCTGCATGATTGCCTTTCGCCGGAGAACGAACATGCTCCGACATCACTCCTGCGCGGCGGGGGCCGGCCGAACCAGATTTTCGCGGTCTCGCTGCCGTTTTCGCCGTTAACCAATTCACAGCAGAAAGCGGTGGTTCAGCATGTGACGGAGCGGTATCTCACACCGTTCGGACTGAGGACGCTTGATCCATCTGATCCGCAGTTCCATGCGCGGTATCAGGGCACTCCGTGGGAGCGGGACTCGGCGTATCACCAGGGAACGGTCTGGCCTTGGCTGATCGGGCCGTACTGCGAGGCTCTGCTGCGCATCAATAATTTTGCCACGTCCGCAAAAACGCAGGTTCGCGCGTTGCTTGCGCCGCTTCTTCACGCGCTGGAC
>DASZQE010000496.1:0-5868 GCA_035550175.1 Phycisphaerales bacterium
ATTGAGCGAATGTGGCGAGGAATCTCAGGGAGATTTGCAGCAGGCGATTCTTCAGGAACGGAGTGAATGATTTCCTCAAGGCGTTTCGCGGGCGCTGCGGCGGCCTGAATGTCCGTGATGAGGCCGGTGAGCGGACGGAATGATGCGCCGGCAAGGCCCAACGAAGCGAATGTCAGAACGAAATCCTCAAGTTTGACCGTGCCGTTGAGTATCTGATTGGCGACGGTGGCGGTGAGGATCAGCACGACGATGGTGGCGATGGATTCCACAACGGGAGCGGACAGCGCGCGAGCTGTACGAACACGAAGCTCGTGATGAACAACGTTTTGGTTAATGTCATGGAAACGTGAGGAGACTTCGTCTTCAGCAACGGCAGTCTTGACAGCGCGGAGCGCTTGCAGGGATTCGGTGGAGTGGCGAAGGAGTTCGTGGGTGGCTTGCAGGGAGCTGCGAGTGCCACGACGGATTCGCTTGCCGAGTTTGCGAAGAATGACAGCGATGACGATGAGCGTGGGAATGGCGATGACGGTCAGACGCCAATCACTCACGACCGCGACAAGGAGCGCGGCGACACCCTTGGTGGCCTGCGTGACGGCTTTGGAGAGCAGCGCGATGAGACCGCGCTGAAGCTCGGCGGTGTCGCGGATGATTCGTGAGACAGCATCAGTAGGACCGCGTGTGATGACCGTGATGAGCGGCTGATGGACGACCGCATCGTAGGTCTGCTTGCGAATTCGACCGATGGTGCGAGCGGTGACGGTCTGACTGAGATATTGATGCAGGAAATTGAACGCGCCGCCGACGAGCGTAATGACCGCAATCACCGAGAGGATCAGCATGACGCTGGAAAGCGGCGTGGTGGGCAACAGGTCGATGATCGCCTGCGGAATATAGGCGTGATGAGGCTTGGCGTTGTAATCGATGGCGAGGCTGTGCAGAGAGTGATTGGCCTCACGGTCAAGGACCATCGTGAGCAACGGTCCGAAGGAGAGGATGCCTGCACCGAGTCCGCCAGCGGAACAGAACGCGAAAGAGAGGGCAAGGAGCAGCACCCACTTGTCGCCAGCCATTTCGCGGGTAAGACGCCAGAAAGAACGCATGGGGAGATGTTATACGGGATGTGATCAAACCATTCGCCAAAACGGCGAATCATGTGCGGACACTGTCACAGCCCCATGATGCTGTAGCCGGAATCGACGTAGATGGTCTGGCCGGTGATGCCTGCGGAAAGTTCGGAAAGGAGGAAGGCGGCAGCGTCGCCGACCTGCTCTCCGGTGACATTGCGACGGAGGGGAGATTTCTTTTCGACCCAGCCGAGGATTTCACTGAATCCCCCCACTGCCATGGCGGACATGGTGCGGAGCGGCCCGCCGGAGATCGTGTTGACACGAATATTCTGGGGACCGAGTTCCATGGCGAGATAGCGAGTGACAGCTTCAAGCGAAGCTTTGGCAACACCCATGACGTTGTAGCCGGGCACAGCTTTTTCCGCGCCGTAGTAGGACATGGCGATCATCGCGCCCGTGCGGCCGGAGGCCTGCATGAGCGGGGCGGCGCGCTTGGCCATCGCCATGTAGGTATAGGCGGAAATATCCTGAGCCTGGGTGAAGACATTGCGAGGCGTGGCGGTGAAGGCACCTTCCTTGAGCCAATCCTTGTCTGCGAAGGCGATGGAATGCACAAGAAAATCGAGAGAGCCAAAGTCAGATTGAATCTTGGTGAAGACGCGATCGAGGTCTTCATCGGAGCCGGCGTCAAGCGGTTCCAGCCAAGGAGACGTCACACCAAGCTGCTCAACCGCCTTGGCACAACGGCGCTGCATTTTCTCGCCGGGAAGGTGGGTGAAGAGGCATTGCGCGCCTTCGCGAAGGAGCGATTGCGCGATGTAATACGCGTAGGAATGATCGTTTGCGATGCCGACGATGAGGCCGCGTCTGCCATCAAGGAAACCCATGCACATGTCTCCGTGAGAAAACTGGAACGTACGAGAGAGGAGCGTAGCGGGGTGTGGAGATGTCGCCAAGTGCGAAGCGAGCGAGGATGGGTACAATGGAGGCGAATGGCTTGGCGAGAAACGCCAGGCTGTTTGAGCGCGTGTAGCTCAATTGGATAGAGCATCGGTCTTCGGAACCGACGGTTGGGGGTTCGAGTCCCTCCACGCGCGTTCGTCCATCGCCGAAATCTCAAGGCTCGGCCGACGGGAATTTTGCCTGCGATCCAAGGGTTGCGGCGTCAGAAAACGATATTCAACAACATCAACGTGAAACGCGCACGCGGTTTGGCGGTATAACTGCGACGTTGCGCGCAGCGTTTTGCGCGAGAAGGTCTGAGCGGGGCATTGCTGGAGAAAAAGAATGCGTCAGCGTTTGACAGGCGTTGCGGCGATTGTGTGTGGATTGATGGGCATGATTGGCAATGGGGCAGAGGGGCAAGTGACGCCGAACGCGCAGATGATGCGATATCCGGATGTGAGCAAGACGAGCATCGTGTTTGCGTATGCAAATGATTTGTGGATCGTGGACAAGAATGGCGGCGAAGCACGACCGCTGGCCAGCCCGCCCGGACCGGAAGTGTTCCCGCGATTCAGCCCGGACGGCACGAAAATCGCTTTCAACGGAAACTACGACGGGAACCGTGATTTGTACGTGATCGGCGTTGAGGGAGGCGTGCCAGAGCGCGTAACGCACCATCCGGCGAATGAAATTCTGTGCGATTGGACGGCTGATGATCGTCTGCTGTTTTTCGCATCGGGATACACCGGCCTTGATCGGATGACGGAGTTGATGACGGTAAGCCCGAAGGGCGGAATGCCGCAGTCGGTCGGCGTGCCGTACGGTGCGAATGGATCGATCAGCGAAGACGGCACTTGGCTGGCGTACACCCCGCACAGTGTGGATATGCGCACGTGGAAGCGATACCGCGGGGGCATGGCGACGGACATCTGGCTGTTCAACCTGAAAGACAAAACTTCGAAGAAGATGACGACGTGGGAAGGCGTGGACAGCCAGCCCATGTGGCACGGGAAGAAGGTGTACTACATGTCGGATGAGGGACCGGCGCATCGGATGAACATCTGGGTGTATGACACCGCCAACGGCAAGCATGAACAGGTGACGCACTTCACGGATTACGACATCAAATGGCCGGCGGTGGGACCGGGAAGCAACGGTGAGGGAGAGATCGTGCTGCAGTGCGGGGAGAACTTGTACTTGCTGAATCTGCAGACAAATCAATCCAAGGTGGTGAATGTGACGATTCCCGGCGATCGGCCGACGATCCGCACGAAGGCGATTGACGCATCGGACTTCATACAGGGAATGGGGATTTCATCGACAGGCAAGCGGGCGGTGATACAGGCGCGAGGAGACGTGTGGACGGCGCCGGCGGAGGAGGGTTCGCCGAGGAACCTGACCAGCACGAGCGGCGTGGCGGAGCGCGATCCGGCGTGGAGCCCGGACGGGCGGTGGATCGCGTATCTCAGCGACAAGACGGGCGAATACGAACTGTACGTGATCGAAAGCGACGGCAAGGGCGATCCGAGGCAGGTCACGCATGACGGAAAAATGTTCCGGTATTCGCCGCAGTGGTCGCCGGATTCCAAGTGGATCGTGATGTTCGACAAATCGGGGACGATGACACTTGTGAATGTCGAGAACGGGGAGACGAAGGCGATCGAAACTGATCCGTGGGATCTGGGCCCACAAGCTGTTTCGTTTTCGCATGACAGTCAATGGGTGGCGTATGAGCGATCTCACGATGAAACGCCTGCACGAGCGATCTGGGTGTACAACCTGAAGACGGGCGAGAACACGCAGCTCACGAGCGGCGCACAGGATGACCGCAATCCGACATTTGATCGGAAGGGCGATTACCTCTACTACCAAAGCACACGCGAGTTCAATCCGACATACGGAAGCCTGCTGAATGACACGTCGTGGATTTACGAAGATGATGCGGTGATACTCGCCACTCCGCTGCGCAAGGATGTCAAGTATCCATGGCCACCGAAGAGTGATGAAGAGACGTGGGAAGACACAAAGAAAGATGACGGCAAGAGCGCGGAAACCAAACCAGCGGAGACTCAGGGCGCGGACAGCGCGCCTGCGGAAACCAAACCGGAGGAAGACAAAAAAGAAGAGCACGCTTCAACTGCGCCGGTTCCGGACGACGGCGTGAGCGGTACGTGGGAGGGCAGCGCTGATACGAAGAACGGGCCGATGAGCTTCACGTTGCGAATGAAGCTGGGGCCGAACAACACTGTGACCGGGACGCTGACTTCGCCCGCACACAACGGAGAGGTCAACGGCACTTATGAGCCCGAGTCAAAGAAGCTGCATTTGAGCATGACAGTTCAGAACGGCGTGCTGATCATCGAGGCGAAGATCGATGGAAGCACGATGACGGGCACCGGAACGGTGGGCGAGGAATCCGCAAAATTCACGGCCACGCGAAGCTTGGACACGAACAAGGAGGACAAGAAGGAAGAGACCAAAGAAGAGCCCGCAAAGGATGTGAAGATCGAAATGGAGGGATTGGAGGCTCGAGCATTCCAGTTGCCGATTCCTGCGGGGCAATTCGGACGGATGGCTGTGAATGACTCGAACCAATTGATCTACACGCGGACGAGCGGAGGCACTGCGGGCATCTACCTTTTTGACCTGAAGGATGACAAGAAGGAAGAGCAATCGGTTGCGCCGGGTGGCAACGGATTTGATATTTCCGCCGACGGCAAGAAGCTGCTTGTGATGCGCGGACAGGGCGCGACCATACAGAATGCAAGCGCCGGAGCGACTGGAAAGAACGTGATCACGTCGGGCATGCGGGTGATGATCGATCCGCGTGCGGAGTGGGAGGAAATGTTCACGGATGCGTGGCGGATGTATCGGGATTACTTCTACGTGCCGAACATGCACAACGTGGACTGGAACGCGATCAAGGAGCAGTACGGCAAGATGGTGGCGGACTGCACGACGCGCGAAGATCTGGCGTTCGTGATCAGCGAGATGATCAGCGAGCTGAACGTTGGGCATGCGTACTACTTCGGCGGTGATTTCGAGAGCCAGCCGAACGTGGGCGTGGGGTTGCTCGGCGCGGAAACGGCGATCGAGAATGGCGCGTACAGAATCACGAAGATTTATCACGGCGCGGCCTGGGAAAGCGAGATTCGCGGACCGCTGAGCTATCCGGGGTGTGACGTGAAAGTCGGCGATTACATTCTTGAGATCAATGGGTCGAAGCTGAGCACGGACAACGATCCGTGGGCGATGCTCGTGGGCACTGTCGGACAGACGGTGAGCCTGACGGTGAGCGACAAGCCGACAAAGGATGACACGGCACGAACCGTGCTCGTGAAGCCGACGGGCAACGACAGCGAACTGCGAATGCGGGACTGGATCGAGGCGAATCGTGAATTCGTGACGAAGCAGAGCAACGGAGACATCGGCTATGTGTACGTGCGCAGCACAGGCGTTGACGGACAGGATGACCTGGTGCGTCAGTACAACGCGCAGATGGGCAAGAAGGCGATCATCATCGATGAGCGGTGGAACTCCGGCGGGCAGATTCCGAACCGGTTCATCGAGCTGCTCAACCGGCCGGTGACAAACTACTGGGCGCGGCGCGACGGACATGACTGGATGTGGCCGCCGGATTCAAACCAGGGACCGAAGTGCATGCTGATCAACGGATTGGCAGGTTCGGGCGGCGACATGTTCCCGTGGCTGTTCAAACATCACAAGATCGGACCGCTGATCGGCATGCGGACATGGGGCGGCTTGGTCGGCATCTCGGGCAATCCGGGATTGATCGACGGTGCTGGAATCACGGTGCCGACGTTCGGGTTCTACGAGACGGACGGAACCTGGGGCA
>DASZQE010000497.1:0-3733 GCA_035550175.1 Phycisphaerales bacterium
TACACGCTTGAGGAAGTCAGCGCGAAACTGAAGAAGTCCCCGGATGAAGTGAAGCAGATGGTGAAGTCGGGACAGATTCAGGAATTCCGCGATCGCGACAAGCTGATGTACAAGGTTGAGCAGATTGATCTGCTGGCGGGCGATGATGACGGCGGGGAAGTTCACCTTGATCTGGCGGACACATCGGGCGGATCATCAATCGGCATGACGGGCAGCGGACTGGACCTTAAGGATGATTCGGCGATCGGGCTGGTGGATTCTCGTGAAGGCACGGGCATCAGCGTGTTCGACACGGATCACGGATCGTCGCATGGTTCATCGCACGGCTCAGCATTCGGGTCTTCGGTGGGCGACGTGGCGGGCGAAACGCGCGTCGGCGAGACTGTTGATGAAGAACTCAGCCTTGAAGCTGTCGGATCGGGTTCGGGGCTGCTGGATCTGACGAAGGAATCCGACGAGACCTCGCTGGGCGCGGAGTTGCTTGAAGAGGTGTACACGAGTCCTGAGAAGGTGGAAATGCCTGCGAACGCTTCGGGCCTTTTTGAGGCGGCCACGGATCGCAGTGAAGAGCCGATGATGGCGGGCGGCGGGGTTGACATGCCGATGGTGATGGAGACGTATGACGGGGCGGGTTCGGGGCTGGGGGCCGGATTGATGATCGGCGCACTGGTATCGCTGATCTGCTCGATCATCATCTGCGTGGTAGGTGCGAGCGGCGCCACGCCGAAACTTGCGACCATGTTCGCTGACAACCTGTGGATGTGGGTGGGCATGCTGCTTGGCGTAACGCTGGTGCTTGGCGCGGTGGGCTTCTTTGTGGGCAAGGCCTCGGAGTAAGCCGCGGGTTGATTCCATGAATGCACAAAGCCACCGCTGACCGTGCGGTGGTTTTTTTATTGATCTGCCGACATGGATGCGGCGGGGCTGCACAGCACGCAATGCGGGCTTCGTCTACAGTTTCGGGATGCCGTTGACCCCGTATGGTTTGAAGGAATGGTCGCTGATGACGCTGGGCGCGGTTGTTCTCGCCGTGCCGTGCGTGTATCTGCATTGGTGGTGGCCGCTGGGCCTGATCATCGTTGTGTGGATGGCGCTGGTGAGTTTTTTCCGCGATCCGATCCGCTCGATTCCAAAGAATCTGAAGCCAGGCGACATGTTGAGCCCGGCTGACGGCGTGATCAGCGCGGTGGAACGGGTGGACACACACGAGTGCGTTGAAGCAGGCAAACCTGCGGTGATCATTCGGATTTTTCTCAGTGTGCTGAACGTCCACGTGAATCGCGCACCATTCGATGGTGAAGTCACGGCGCTTCGGTACTGCCCGGGGAAATTTCTGAATGCGCAGACGGCTGAGAGCGCCCGCGTCAACGAATGCAATTTCATCACAGTGCGCATTTCGAGCGGCGAGACCATCGGCATACGTCAGGTCTCGGGCATGATTGCGCGAAGGATTGTGTGCCCGCTGAAAGTCGGCGACCGACTGATTCGAGGAAAGAAATTCGGAATGATCAAGTTCGGCTCCACGACAGAGTTGATTCTGCCGCATCCGAACGACGTCGAAGTGTTCGTGAAAATCGGCGACAAGGTGCGCGGCGGCAAGACGATTCTGGCGTCGCTCGCACTCACGCCTGCCAGTCCGCAGAGAATTCTGGAGACACGCACCCATGCCACGTCGGTCGATCGCTGAATTCCGCAAAGAACGAGCTATCGGTCAGGAACGTCTGCTCGAATGCGATCATCTCGGATTGAAGCGGTTTCTGCGACTGGATTCTGCGACCTATGAGGATGGCCCGCTGCCGGCGAAGACGAAGGAATTGCTGGGACTGGCGGCGTCCGCTGTGCTGCGGTGCAATGACTGCATTGATTATCACCTTGAGCAATGCGTGAAGCTGGGTTTCACGAAGGAAGAGATCGTTGATGCGCTCAACGTCGCGCTTGTCGTGGGCGGGTCGATTTTCATCCCCCACTTCCGCCATGCTGTGTTGAGTCTTGATGAGCTGCTTGCTGAGCGAGAGAAAACACAAGACGAAGCCGAATCGCCGAGGTGAATGATTGGCGATCATGTTCGGAATGCGAGCGAGCGAAATCCCAAGAATGCTTCGAGGTACGACTGCATGCACTGGCTGATCTATCTCGTCGCGTTTCTGTTCACGGTGGTGGGGTTTGCATGCGCGGTATCCGTGCTGTTCAGCATTCCCGGCGGCTGGTGCATGGTGCTGCTTGCGGTCGTGATCAATCTGACGGATCAGATGTATCGAGGCGACATGATTGAAACCTTCAACTGGACGTGGTTGATGGCGTGCGTCGTTCTGCTTCTGATCGGCGAGGTTGTGGAATTTGCAGCGGGCGCGGCAGGCACAAGGGTCGGCGGGGGCACGAAGCCGGGCATGTGGGGGGCGCTGATCGGCGGAATGCTGGGCGGATTGCTCGGCACGTTCTTCATTCCTGTACCGGTGCTGGGCTCGCTTGCGGGCGCGTTCATCGGCACGTTTCTGGGGGCGGTGCTTGGAGAATTGAGCCACGAGGATTCGACCACGGTGTTCGCGACGCTGCGGCCGGCAGCGGGTGCAACGGCGGGACGAATCGTGGGCACGGTCGCCAAGATCATTTTGACGTTCGTTGTCTGGCTTGCCTTGAGCGTGGATGCGTGGGCGTGAGGCTTGCGGAACGCGAAGAGGACCGGATCAAATCGTGCCTTCGGTGACGCTCATGATTTCCTCAACCGTGGTGAGACCGGCTGCGACTTTCTTGAAGCCGTCTTCACGGAGGGTCACCATACCGCGACCGACGCACATGCGACGGAACTCCGTCACGTTCGGATTGCGGGCGATGGCATCGCGCAGGAGATCATCGAGCACGAGCAGTTCGTAGAGACCGGATCGGCCGGAATAGCCTGTCTCGCGACAACGCTGACAGCCTTTGCCGACGCGCACGCCGGTCGGATCCACGCCGTGGGACTCAAGCAGCATCTTGACGTCATCAACGATGTGGGCATCCTGCGCGCAATGCTTGCAGATGCGCCGGACAAGGCGCTGGGCAAGCACGCTGTTGACGGCGGCGCCGACGAGGAAAGGCTCGATGCCGATGTTGATCAATCGCGTGATTGAAGCCGGGGCATCGTTGGTGTGCAGCGTTGAGAGCACCAAGTGGCCAGTGAGTGCGGCCTGAATGGCGATGGTCGCGGTTTCCATATCGCGGATTTCGCCGACCATGATCACATCGGGGTCCTGACGCATGAGCGCTCGCAACGCAGCGGAGAACGTCATGCCGATTTTTTCGTGAGTCTGAATCTGCGTGATGTGCTGCAGGTTGTACTCCACGGGATCTTCGACGGTGGAGACGTTGAGCCTGCGAAGATCCATCTGCTGAATTGAAGCGTAGAGCGTGGTCGTTTTACCAGAGCCGGTAGGACCCGTGACAAGAATGATGCCATGCGGCTGTGCGATCTGGTTCTTCCAGATCATCAATGTCTCATCGGTGAACCCGAGATCATCGAGAGACACGTTGATCGAACGGTTGTCGAGGATTCGCATGACCGTCTTTTCGCCCTTAGGCGTGGGCACGGTGGAGACGCGAAGATCGAGCTTGCGGCCGAGGACCGTCACTCGGATGCGGCCATCCTGCGGAAGGCGGCGTTCCGCGATGTCGAGGTTGGCCATGATCTTGAGGCGGCTGGTGATGGCGGCGTGCATTTTCCGCGGCGGCGTCATCATCTCGAAGAGCACGCCGTCGA
>DASZQE010000498.1:0-1842 GCA_035550175.1 Phycisphaerales bacterium
GATCCAGAATGTCCATCGGCCCGCGCACCATCTCCACGTCCCGCTCAAAATCGCACTCCCGCATCATCGCGCGCAGCACGGCTTCCTCATCGTGCACATCCACGTCTTCATCCACCACCATCACCATCTTCGTCCACGCCATCTGCCCGGCGCCCCACACCGCGTGCATCACGCGCCGCGCCTGCAGCGGATACGCCTTGCGAATCTTGATGAACGCGCAGTTGTGAAAGCAGCCGAACATCGGCAGGTGATAATCCACGATGTCCGGGATCAGCATTCTTAACAATGGCAGGAACACCCGCTCCGTCGCCTTTCCCATGTAATAATCTTCCTGCGGCGGAATCCCAACCACCGTCGCCGGAAACACAGCATTACGTCTGTGCGTCACCGCAGTCACGGTCATCACCGGATATCGATCAGGCAACGAATAAAATCCCGTGTGGTCGCCGAATGGCCCTTCAAACACCGCATCCTTCCCCAACGGCTCACCCGATTCCGGATCCCATCCGGGCGGGCCGCACTCCGTGCTGACATATCCCTCGATCACGACCTCGCTGTTCGCGGGCACGCGCAACGGCACGGTCTTCGCCTTCACCATCGGAATCCCTCGCCCGTTCAGAAACCCCGCCATCAGTAATTCGCTCATGCCCAGCGGCAACGGCGCAGTCGCCGCATACGCCATCACCGCTTCCCCGCCGAAGCAAATCGCAATCGGCATCGGAGTTCCAGGGGCCGCGTTTTTCCAGCTCCGCCAGTGCGCTGCGCCATCGTGGTGCATGTGCCAGTGCATCGCCAGGTGCGTCGCATCAATCAACTGCGCACGATACATCCCGATGTTATGACTCGCCGGTCTTTCCGCATTTCGATCTTCATGATGAATCGTGTGCATCCCGCCGAACGTGATATATCTTCCGCCTCCGCCCGCAGTTCCTGCCTCCCCCGGCGAAACATCCACCCCCACCATCCGCGGGTCACCGTCCGCAGGCCAGCACTTGATGAGCGGCAGCCTGCGCAGATCCACCTCCCCGCGCTCCGCCAGCTTCACGACTTCCTGGCACTTTCCGCTGCGCACCAGCCGCGGCGCGATCCGCAGCAACGGCAGAAACATCTTCGCCTTCCTCCATACCTCCTTCACATTCCACAATCTCGGCGGCGCACTCGGCTTGACCAGCATTTCAATCTTCTTCGCGATCGCTTCAAATCCCCCGTTGTTTTCACACCCCAGCGCCATCTCCATCCTTCGATACGAACCGAACACATTGATCGCCAGCGGAAACTCGCATCCCTCAACATCCTCAATCACAATCGCCTTGCCGCCCAACCCCGCATGCCCCGCGTCAAACGCCATCGCCGTCGCGCTCTCCCTCGCACATTTCATCTTGCTCTGCGCATCCGCCAGTTCCGCGATTTCCAATATCGCCGACCACGCCCCATCCTTCGCGCGCAGCCGCAGCAGTTCCCCCTGTTGCTCCAACGCCTTCAAGAACTCCTGCAAGTCCGCGTACATCGTCCCCGTAGGATACGGTGCTCTTCTTCTTTAAGAGGGGATGCCGCGAATGCCTCCTGCCCCCACTCAAAAGAACACGAGCCATTCTCCGAATACACTCTCGTCCGCACCTCCCGTTCCACCATGAGCACCGCCCTCGCTTCCACCCTCGCCATCGACCTCGCCCGCGTGGAAAAAATATACCGTGGCCGAGTCCACGCCCTGCGCGGCATCCAGATGCAGGTCCATCGTGGCGAAATCTTCGGCCTCCTCGGCCCCAACGGCGCGGGCAAATCCACCCTCGTCAAGATCATGATGTCCGTCGTCCGCCCCACCCGCGCCCAGGGCACGCTCCT
>DASZQE010000499.1:0-3979 GCA_035550175.1 Phycisphaerales bacterium
CCTTGAGCAGGTGGTGAACAGGTATCGCGGGGCGGTGAGCATGTGGAACGTGGGGTGCGGCGTGAACGTGAACGAGAATTTCACGTTCACTGCGGAGCAGATGCTGGACCTGACACGGATGTCGAGTCTGTTGGCGAGGCAATCGCGGAAGGGTGCGCGGACGATGATGGAGATCAGCCATCCGTTCAGCGAACATGCAGCGACGAATCGCGACGCGATGGGGACGTTCATGTTCGTGGAGCGGCTGATTCAAGAAGGCGTGAAGGTTGATGCGATCGGTGTGCAGTTGATGATGGGGGTGAATGCACAGGGGCGGACGACGCGGGACATGTTTGCGATCAGTTGCCTGCTGGATCGATTTGTGCTGTTGCAGACGCCAGTGGTGATTTCGTGTGCGGGCGTACCGAGCGAGGTGATTGATGCACATGGCGGAACATGGCATGAGGCGTGGTCAGAGGACGTGCAGGCGCAGTGGGCATCGCGGTTGTTCCCGATGATCCTGTCCAAGCCTTTTGTGGAATCGTTCTGCTGGGCGGACATTGTGGATTCCGCAAATAGTGAAATGTTGAAAGATGGCTTGATCGAAGAGAGCGGGAAAGTGAAATCGGTGTACGCGAAGTTGACGGGGATGCGGCGGAGGCTGCGGAAGCCGCTGGGCGCGATGAAGTCGCCGTTCAAGACCACCAGCGCGAGCGTGGCGGAGACATGAATTACGATTCCGGGGACAAACTGGAAGGGAAACAATCGCGCGGGGCCATGGGGGTGGCGGTTGTGATTGCAGCAGTGGGGGTACTGGCGATCGCGTGGGCGAAGCGGGAACGAAGCGTGCCGGTTGATGATGTCGCGCAGATGCAGGCAGTTTCGCGCGCGTTGCCGAGCGCGCGGGTGAACTTGAACAGTGCGACGGTTGAAGAGTTGAGTCTGCTGCCGGGCATCGGGCCTGGATTGGCGGAGCGGATCGTGAAGCATCGAGAAGAACACGGGCCGTTCAAGAGCATCGAGCAGCTTGATGATGTGTGGGGGATCGGACCGAGCGTGATGGGCAGAGTTCGGCCGTATGTGATGATCGGGGACGAGAATGACGAAGAAGATGGCGAATCGCAGGATTGAATGAGAGGCATCGTGCTGAGCGTCATTTGCTCGGTGATTGTCGAGTGAAATGCGAGTAGCGGACAAACGAGCGCGGGGCGGCTAGCATTGACGCACGAAAAGGTTTGCTCCCGTCTGGGTTCGCCAGCGGCGGGCGGGCATTTAAGTCGAGATGTGAAAAGCGCGAATGGCGAGCGAAAAATCAAATGCGACGCAGTGGATGGAACGGATCGCGGGGAGCGGTGCGCTCGCGAAAATTGAAGCAGAAATAAAAAAAGGCGGCGGGTTTTCGGCGAGCGGCGCGATCGGTTCAAGCACCACGATGGTTGCGGGGGCGTTCTGGATGAAATTGAAATCGCCTGTGCTGCTGGTGACCGCGCATCTGGATGATGCGGATGAGGCGTGCGAGGAGTTGCGGGGCATGGGGTGTGAGGCGGTGGTGCTGCCGGCGATGGAGGTGGCGCCGGGGGAAACGTCGGTGAGCATTGATCTCTTGGCGGCGCGGCTCGGGCTGGTGAAGCGATTCTCGCGCCGAGAGGGAGAGCAGTGCGTGATCGTGGCGGCGATTCAATCGCTGATGCAGGCCGTGCCGGATGCGGCGAAGCTTGATGGCATGTTGAAGGAATTCCGCGCGGGTGATCGCATACGGCAGAGCGAACTGGTGAAATGGCTGGATGACGTGGGGTATAAGCGCGTAGAAAGTTTGGAATTGCCTGGCGAGTACGCGGTACGCGGCGGAATTGTGGATGTGTTTCCTTCCGGTGGAACGCCTGCGCGGATGGATTTCTTTGGTGATGAAATTGACTCAATCCATGAGATCGACTTGGATTCGATGGGATCGGATCGGAAACTGGAGAGAATTGAACTGGCGGGCGCTACTGTGGAAGCGGTGCGCAGCGATGAAGGTTCAGTGTTGATGACGCAATACCTGCCTGCAGGCTGCGTGGGAATCATTTCCGAATTGCTGGAGGTGCAGGAGCAGGGTCGGTCGTATTACGAGCGAGTGGCGGATGCACGGGGGATTTTCGCAACGCACGCGGTGTTCGCAGGGATGCAGAAACACTGTGCGGCGGTGGTTGATGTGAATCATTATGGCGCAGGAGCGTTTCCGGATCGCATGCTGGATGTGCCGGTGAGCGCATTGCCGACGTTTGCGGAGAGCACGCCTGAGGCGTTTGAAGATTTGACGGTGCTCGCGCGACAACTTGAAGTATTCATCGCGTGCCAGAGCGAAGGCGAAGTTGCACGCACGCGGGAATTGGTCGGCGAACTGGTGAAGGATGACACAGCGAAGGCGCGAATTCACTGCGAGCATCGGTATGTGCATCGCGGGTTTGTGTGGGACGCGAGCGCGACGAACGGCAGTTTTGCACTCGTTCCGCATCAGGAATTGTTTCACCGCTACCAGGTGCGCAGGCGGGTTCGTTCAACGGGCGGCGGGGTCAATCGTGCGCTGGACAATTTCATTGATTTGAAGCCGGGCGATTACGTGGTGCATCGAGATCACGGCATTGCGCGATTTGCGGGGTTGCGCGCGATGTCGGAGAAAGAGGGCGGAGGAGGCGATGAGTTTCTGACGCTTGAGTTTGCTGGCGGCGCGAAGCTGCACGTGCCTGCATCGAAGATCGAACTGGTGCAGAAATACATAGGCGGGTTTCGCGGACAGCCGGAGTTGTCTTCGCTGGGCGGGAAACGCTGGAAGCATCAGAAGGAAAAAGTCACGGAGGCGGTGCGTGATCTGGCGGAAGACATGCTGCGGCTTCAAGCGGAGCGTGATTCACGGCCGGGCATTCGCTATCCGGCGGACACAACGTGGCAGAAGGAGTTTGAAGCAGAGTTCGGATACGAAGAAACTGAAGATCAGGTGAGTGCGATTGCAGCAGTGAAGGCGGACATGGGAAACGTTACGCCGATGGATCGGTTGATCTGCGGCGACGTGGGATTCGGCAAAACGGAAGTGGCGATGCGAGCGGCGTTCAAGGCGGTGGAGTTCGGCAAGCAGGTGGCGGTGCTTGTGCCGACGACCGTGCTTGCGGAGCAGCACGAGCGCACGTTCCGCGAGCGGTTCGCGGACTATCCGTTCCGGGTGGAATCGCTGAGCCGATTCAAGACCGGCAAGGAGCAGAACACCATTCTGGAGGCGGTGGGGCAGGGGCAGGTGGACATCGTGATCGGCACGCATCGACTGCTGAGCGCGGACGTAAAGTTTTCGGATCTTGGCATGGTGGTCATCGACGAGGAACAGCGATTCGGTGTGGAGCACAAGCAGCGATTGCTTTCATTCCGCGCGACGGCGGATGTGCTGACGCTCTCTGCTACGCCGATTCCGCGGACGCTGCACATGGCGTTGCTGGGATTGCGCGACATCAGTTCGCTGACGACGCCGCCGGTGGATCGTCGCGCGATCGTGACGGAGGTGATTTCGCCGGATCGCAGACGGATCGCGCAGGCCCTGCAAAGAGAGTTGGCGCGCGAGGGGCAGGTGTACTACGTACACAATCGCGTGAATGACATCCAGAGCGTGGCGGATGACGTGCTGCAGATGGCACCCGATGCGCGAGTGATCGTCGGCCACGGGCAAATGTCAGCGCGTGAATTGGAACAGGTGATGCTGAAGTTCGTGCGGCACCAGGCGGATATTCTGGTAAGCACGACGATCATCGAATCGGGACTGGACATACCGAACGCGAACACGATGATCGTGAACAATGCGCATGCGTTCGGATTGTCGGAATTGCACCAGTTGCGCGGTCGAGTGGGACGGTCGAAACATCGCGCGTATTGCTATCTGGTGCTGCCCAAGGATCGAACGATCAGCGAAGTGGCGACGAAACGATTGCGGGCGCTGGAGGCGTTTTCAATGCTCGGCGCGGGCTTCAAGATTGCGCTG